>DAOOCD010000210.1:0-6503 GCA_035408225.1 Cyclobacteriaceae bacterium
CTTCAGTCCGTTGCCAGGACAACGCTCGTATCGCTGGGACATCTTCTAAGCGCGAAGATCTAAATTTAGCTGAACAAATTGGTGAATCCATTGTTGCTTATCCCAATCCAGTAATCGATCGGATTAATATCTCCATTAGCGGTATGACGGTAAAACCTGAATCTTCAGCAATCCAAATCGTTGACCAGATTGGTAAAATGTACCCGGTTAGAGCCACCTGGAACACCGATGGCCATCAGTTAGAAATTGATTTTTCTGAAATGAATAAGGGACTTTATATAATTAAAATAGCCCAGCCTCAAGGAGTAAAAGTGGTGAAGGCATTTAAAGAATAATTGCTTTTGTTGAACAACTAAAAGGATGGGGCTCTGCTTCATCCTTTTTTGTTTCATTTCAAATAAAATTCCCTATTTCTGAAATCATTTGTAACTTTAACAGTAATAGCATTCTTTAAATTGTGAGAGCTAAAAATTATTTCGTTATATCGCTGCTACTTCTGGCAATACCCGGGCTGGCACAGACCTACGAAATTCAAAAACTCAAAGAAACCATTGCCAAACAGCCGGATGACTCCCTGAAGGTTAACAATCTGATTTTACTGAGTAACCATTACCTGGGTGAAGATCCAAAGGAAGCTGTACGATATGGAATTGAAGCTCAACAACTGGCAAAAAAAATCCATTACAAAGGCGAAGCGTATGCATACAAAGCCATTGGCCTTGGATATTATTATTTAGCTGACAACCGTAATGCAGCGTTACAATTTCAAAATTCATTAAGACTGTTCGACTCGCTGGGTTATAAAACCGGTGTAGCCAATATTCTTACCAACCTGGGCTCAACGTATTTCAATGCCGGTGAAGGTACCAAGGCAATTGATTTTCACCTTAGGGCACTAAAGATTGGTGAAGAGTTGAATGACTCCGTCCGTATTGGCACGGCACTCAATGGTGTAGGTAGTGTCTACAATAATAAAGACGAAACACGAGATAAAGCATTGGAGTATTTCCTGAAAGCCTTACCCATATTTCGCAAAATAAATAATGAAGCTGGAGAAGGAACAGTCTCCATGAATATAGGCGAGATCTATAAGAAGAAAAAACTTTACGATTCAGCTATTCTGTACCTCGATGAATCACTTGAAATATATAGAGGAACTATTGATGCCACTTTCCCACTTAATCTTCTTGGTGAAATTTATGCTGAGCAGGGAGATTTTAAGCAAGCCCTCATGTATAATAATAAGGCGCTTGAGATTGCCCAAAAGTTAGATGGCAAGCTAGAGATAACCCAAAGTCTATTGGGGATTGCGAATACGCATAGGAAGTCTGGGAATTACAAAACATCGATTTCATACTATCAACAGGCAGCAATACTTGCACAAGAAATTGATGCTAAACTACAATTAAAGGATGCCTATGATGGATTGGCCCGTTTGTATGCAAGGACAGGAGATTTCAAAAAAGCATATACGTACGATACCTTGTATAGCAGCATTAAGGATACGCTTTACATTTCTGATGATGATAAAAAGAATCAACTTCTGCAATTCAATTTTGATTTAGGCAAAAAGGAAGCAGAGATTAATTTATTGACTGCTGACCAGGAATTGAAAGCAGCTATCATTCAGCGTCAAAGAATTATGAATATCGCAGCCGTCATTACCGGATTTCTACTAATACTGGTTGTTATGGGTTTTTACAACCGGTACCGGTATGTACGCAAAACTAATAAGATCATCAAAGACGAAAGAGATCGATCTCAGGATCTGCTTCTCAACATATTACCAGAAGAAACAGCCCGGGAATTGGAATCCAATGGGCATGCAAAGACTCGCTTTTATGATAACGTTACCGTACTTTTTACGGACTTCAAGGGATTCTCAACCATTGCCGGAAAGCTTACTCCCATTGAACTAGTCGCTGAATTGAATGAGTACTTCATGGCATTTGATGAAATTATGGGTAAGTATAATCTAGAAAAGATTAAAACGATTGGAGATGCCTACATGTGTGCCGGAGGGATACCAACAACGAATGAAACTCACCCGCTGGATGCCGTAAATGCAGCCATGGCTATGCAAGCTTATATGGAAAAGAGACAGCGTGAGAAAAACATAACCGGTGTGGATGGATGGGAATTGAGAATTGGTATCCACACAGGACCTGTGGTAGCCGGGGTGGTAGGGAAAAAGAAATATGCGTATGATATCTGGGGCGACACCGTAAACATTGCAAGCAGAATGGAATCAAATGGAGAACCCGGTAAAGTGAATATATCGGCTTCTACGTATCACTTAATCAGTGAGCATTATCAATGCTTGTACCGGGGGAAGATCTCTGCTAAAAATATTGGGGAAGTAGATATGTATTTTGTTGAAAGCAAAATCAATAAATCAATATTACAATCTGCGTAACATTGAAATCCGTCAACGTCTGAACTTAGAGATAATTTCCTCCAGATGTTGTTGCTTCTTTTCCTCGCGGGTCTCCTTGCTAAACTTAGTATGATAGCGATGCGACTCCAGAAAAGTTTTTTGTACCAGATTCCATTCGCGTTCAGTTTCAACAACTCCCTGGGCTTTTAGTTCTTCGAGAAGCCGACCCCCGATTTCATAAAAATCGTCACGGCCAAGGTAATCGAGATCAGCATCACAAAGAATTTTCTCAAGCTGGGTAGCAGGAGACTGGGGAATGCGGGTTGCCTTTATCATGTTAGCGATGGCTTCTACCTGTTCAGCATTCAACCCATAGGCAGGCAAGATTTCTTTGGCCATCTCCGCTCCTTTTGCCTCATGGTTTTTAGGCGAATGAATAAATCCAGCATCATGAAAAAGAGCCGCCAATTTCAGTAACTGGATTTCATTCTCCTTGAGCCGTTCTGTTTTCGCAATTACCAGAGAAGCATTAAGCACGTCATATACATGATCTATATTGTGATAGTGAAGGTTGGGCATTTCCTTGTCCAGCAGATCCATAATATGCTTTTCAGCAGCCGTATAATCAGGTGTTCTTGACTTCATACCACCATTTGGCAATGATTCTCTAAGGCCTTTCAAAAGTGGATCAACCTGCCACCAGATCAGATCAATATCATTAGTTTTCCATGCTTTGTCTAACCATGATTTAGCAGACTCAACATCCCCCAAGGCATTAAAAGCATGAACCAGATATACATTGACTCCCTTTTCCCTGGCCTCACTCCTCGTAATTAATTCACTTGTTAACTCTTTGGCTTTGGTTTCGTTTTTCAAGCCCGCATAAGCCCCCACCAGGTAGGCAATCATTGAAGGCGGTTTTATCTTGGAAGTTCGCATTCCGGTAAGTAACGCATCCTCTGCCTCCTGATACTTTCCCATCGTTAAATAAACCCTTCCCAAAAAATCATAGAGACGTAATACGGTTGGATATAATTGAAGCGCTTCTTTGATGGTACTGATCGCTTCTTCATAGCGCTTCAATAAATATAAGTTGATAATTTGATAATTAAAATAAGCTACCGTTAATGGATCAATCACTTTCGCCTGATCTACAACTTTGACAGCTTCCTCATGCCTCCCCATCGTATTGAGCAAATAACTATAGGTGTATAGCACGTTGGCATTGTTAGGACTTATTTCAATAGCTTGCAGCAATAACTTCTCAGAAGTTTGAAAATCCTTGGCAATGAAAAACTCTACAAAAGCCTTCGTGAGATAATCATTATCCGATGGTCCCCGTTTCCAGGCCTCATTCAAATATATTTCTATATTCGACCTTGCTTCTTCGGGAGAAAGATCTCCGTTCCACGACATACGGGCAGAATAGGAACTAGCCAGGTAAGAATATGCTTGCTTAAACTCAGGGTCCTTTGCAATGGCTTGCTTAAAATACTCAGAAGCCGTCCGGTAGCCATCGACACTCCATTGGTTAAATGCATGACGACCTTTCAGGAATAGATCGTACGCTTCCAGGTTCTTGGTAGGAATCTCCTTCAGCTTTTCTGTTTGCTTTGGGCTAAACGATGAAATCAATTCCTTCGCAACAACCTCAGCAACGTTATTCTGAATTTCAAAAATATCATCCATGCTTTCAACAAAAACCTTCGACCACAAATGCTGGTCCTTCAAGGCATCAATTAATTGCACATTGATACGAACCTTCTTTCCGTGAGCCTGAGCGCTGCCTTCAAGAATAAATTTCACCCCCAATTCGGTAGCAATTTCAGGAGCAGTTTTAGTAGTCTTTTTATAGCGCATCACCGAAGTTCTGGAGATCACCCGCAATTGAGGTATTCCTGCAAGTTGGATCAGAATATTTTCGGTAATTCCATCGGCAAAATATTCCTGAGTAGGGTCCTGTGACAGACTTACAAAAGGAAGCACTGCCAATGACTTTTCAATCAGATTCTGCTCTGATTTCTTTTTATCCACCTCTGCCCGACTTGCCTTTGGTAACTCTTCCTCTGTAGTATCCTCAAACAGATCGGAGCTGCGCCCCGGGTATTTTATTGCATTGATAATCTCCTTAATTGCGTTGGCTACTTTATTGATTTGATCGCGATAAAAAAGGTTATTGGCATTGTCTTGCCTTTTGTCATCCGGACGCAAAGGACGATTAACACCTGGCGATCTATAAATAAAATCAATGGAACGTAGTTTAGAATTCAACTCTGTTTCGAACAGTGTGCGGTCCTCGGGATCTAAATTATGAATGGTGACAGGCAATATTCTGCTGGCAACGTTCCCATCTCTTAACTTAATATCGCGACCGATGGCATCACTTTGCGCCATTCTGTTAAAGGCACAAAACTCCTGTTGCCAGGCAAAACACTTTGGGTCACAATAAATTTGAGAAAGTATTGGGATAAAAATGACAGCCTTCAATTTCCCTTCAAGGCTTTTGTCCACGTTATGAGTCTCGAGGAGTCCGTCATGTGGATTGGAATCAAAATAGATTGAGATGTCTTCCTTGAATGTACTCTCCAGTTCTTTTCTAAGATCGCTTATAAAGTCGGTAACCCATCCATTGCTGACCTGATATCCCTGACCTGAAGATGGCCCCAAAGCACTCCTGTTATCCTTATGGCGGTATGAGACAAAAATGTCATATTCATACCCCGAAATCACTGATGGCATAGCTTCAAATATACTAACTTGAAATGCTTCTGGCAACCAAGATTACCGGTTGTGATACCTTGCAAAAGGCTTTATTGGACTTGATAATTCAGAATTACAAAATGTTATTTTAATGGCATACTTTTTTCTTATACTTAACTAACTTTCAGACAAATAGAACTCAACTGTTCTCAATTACTATGACTAGAAGAATCCTAATTTCCGTGCTGGTACTTGTGGGTGTTTCAGGCTATAGTCAGACTCTTCTTGTACCCCCCTACCTTCAACCTGGCAATGCTCCTACTTTGTCTAAAGAACAAAAGGTATTGATTTGGCAAACTGATAGTATCCAGGGAAACTTTAAAGTAGAGTACACTTTAAATCCTCCTGGCCAGAAGGTAGCCGTAGCAAAATCATCCTTCTCAAAATTATTCCTGAAAAACAAAACAACCTACCTGTACCGAGCTACCTTAAGCGGACTAAAATTTGATGCTTCCTATACCTATAAAGTTTCCCTAAACGGAAAAGTGTTAGCTGAAAACTCCTTTACAACGCGTACCCTGAAGCCGCAAACCAAATTTGTTGTATTTGGAGATTGTGGTGGCGGAACTCCTCAACAGGCAGGAATTGCTTACCAGGTTTATCAGCAAAAGCCAGAGTTTGTGTTAGTTACAGGAGACAACGTGTACTTAAAGGGACTGGAGAACGAGTATAGAAAAAACTTTTTTCCTTATTATACGGCAAAGGAAGCAAATCCGGCAGTGGGTGCTCCTTTAATGAACTCTATTCCGTTTTACATGATCCTTGGCAATCATGATGTGTATGGAGTTGAATTTGATAAAACGCAGGATGGCCTTGCTTATTTCTATTACAACGACTTGCCCCTTAACGGACCAATCACAGAATTGGTAGTAAAGCCCACCGGACCGGAGGAACTAGTCAAATCCTTTAAGGCCAATACGAAGCCCCGATATCCACGGATTTCCAATTATTCATTCGAACATGGCAACGTTCACATTGCTTGTATTGACGCTAATACATATACTAACCCGTTGGATCCCGGGCTTGTACAATGGCTGGCCGAAGATTTGCGAAACAGTAGGGCAGACTGGAAGATTGTCTCCTACCATCATCCGGGGTTCAACTCAAGCAAAGCACATTATGATTATCAATACATGAGATTATTATCCCCTATTTTGGAACAACTGGGAGTTGACCTTGTGCTTACAGGGCATGTACATAACTACCAGCGCACATTGCCATTAACGTTTGATCCTAAAAAGGATTCAACAGGCACAAGCTATGTAGTCTCACCAGAAGGAAGAGTAGATGGAACATTTACGCTGGATCAACACTATGATGGGATTACCAACACAAAACCGAAGGGTATTATTTACATCGTAACCGG
>DAOOCD010000211.1:0-6438 GCA_035408225.1 Cyclobacteriaceae bacterium
GCTACATCACCAAGTTTTTGTGGGATGAGCTTAAATCCTTTGGTTTGTTCGGAGTTAATGTTAGCATATTTATGAGCCACCAAATCAGTTAACGCAGTGGACAGGTCAGATGAATTTTTTCCTTCCTTCAGAAGTGCAAACGTATAGGTACGAAAATACCACTCCCAATTATCCATTAGATCGTCAAGTTTCTTTTCGGCCACAAGTGATTGACGTGTGGAGGAAGATACCAGCACATCAAATTTCAAATGCGATACATACCTGGATTCATCGATCACCCCAGTGATGGTAAAACTTCCCCAGGAAACAGGAGCCGCACCAACACCATCCGTTTCTTGCGGAAAAGGAAGTTGTCTGTCAGCAAACTCAACGGTCTTGCCGATGGGATTTTCATCGTTAAATAATTGATACGCAATTTCACGGCTGATGACCATCGATCGCGGGTTTGAAAGAGCGGTTGCTTCATCACCTTTTTCTAATTCAAAACTGAAAATGGAAAAGAATGAAGGGTCAGCAAAATAGCCACGCATGTCTGCAAACTTTTGCTGATACATAACATCCCCACCTACACCAGGAGTGAGATTGGCTGTCTCTTCCACTACCGTGTATTCTGATTTTAACGTGTTGGCTAATGGAAATGGAGATGTAGCATACGGTTGTCTTGAACCTTCATAATCCGAAAGGATACGATAGATGCGATCTTTCTTTTCGTGAAACTGATCATAGCGGTTCTGATCGGCCAGCATCAGCATAATCAACATGCACACCGACATGGCTACCGCCAATCCGAATATGTTAATGAAAGAAAATACTTTGTATTTCAGAATATTTCTGATGCCGACTTTAAAATAATTTTTAAACATTCCGTAATTGTTTACTTGATGATATCCTTCTGTTGGCCTGATGATGCCCGGCCTGAAAAGCAAAAGCACATCGATTACAAAGAGTAAATTCGCTTTTCGTTTGCCCGATTTTTTCAATCGCCTTTCATATACTTCTATCAAATCACCCTCAATGTAAGCCAGCATCTTCGGGTGGCAGTACCAGCGGAAGAAGCGGAGGAGGAGGTTGGGTGGATGTACTTTTTCTGATTTCATTTTCTTTCAATTCAAGAATTGACAGTTGACAAAGATCATTGAAAACATTTTGCCTATTGTCAATTGCCAATTGTCAACTGATTTTCACTTCCAATACCGTTTTCGGAATAGCCTTCCACAACTGATCGCGTGTTTCTTTTGCGTGGAGCATGGCTTTTTTTCCGAGCGCGGTTATTTCAAAATAGCGTCTCGGCCGGCCGGCACGGTCTTCTGTTGTTTCACCGGAACAGGACTTCAGATAACCTTTATCTTCCAAACGAATTAAAGCGGTGTGTAATGCCCCCATGCTTACCGTGCGCGCCAGGCGCGATTCGATTTCATCTTTAATAGCAACGCTGTAGGCTTCGTTGTTTAATATCCCAACAGTCAGGATTACGATTTCTTCGAACTCGCCCAGTTGATAGTTTTTCATTGCTAAATAATATTATTCTCTAATTGTAGGAATAATAATTATGCCAACTATGAAAACTTGGTTTTTTAATGATCCGATGACTTATCCGGGTTTTTTATGTTCGCTTACGTACAGAATATGATCAAGACCGCTCACCCTTTTAGTTGTAACTATTGGAAAACGAGCGATGCCAGAGTCTACTCCGATCTCAAGCTATTCACCGGATTCATCAAGGCGGCTTTTACAGATTGATAACTTACGGTAAGCAGCGTGATTATCAACGCTCCTATTCCGGTAACAGCAAAAACCCACCACGAAATTTCAATGCGATACTCATACTGTTGTAGCCATTGATTTGAGAAATAGTAGGCGAGCGGAGCAGCCACTAAAATGGACAGCACAACCAGCCAGACAAAATCGCGCGATAACATTTTCCATACGCTGTAAATAGTTGCACCCAACACTTTGCGAATGCCGATTTCTTTGGTGCGCTGACTGGCTGTAAATGATGCTAATCCAAAAATGCCTAAACAACTAATAAAAATTGCCAGCGCGGCAAATACACTTGCCAGTTTGCCAACACGCTCTTGGTCATTAAACAAGCGTGCGTACTCATCATCTTGAAATTTATACTCAAACGGTGCGGCTGTATCGTACTTTTCTATAACAGCTTCAATTTTATCTAAGGCACTGTGCACATCCGCATTCGTATATATACGGATCGTTAAATACCCCATCTCAACATAATTGACTAAATAGATGTGGGGAGATTGTTTTGAAAAGGGTGTCCACCGGATTTGATCTTTAATTACACCAACAATTTCTCTTTCCTTTCCAGAACCAAATTTCAATTTTTTACCAACTACACTTTCATTGGATAAAAGTTTGGCAGCCAATTCATTGACAATCGCAGCCGTAGAGTCGGTACTGAATTCACGAGAAAAGTCGCGCCCCTCTATAAATTGAAATCCATTTGTCCTTGGGAAATCATGACTGCAACCGTTGATGGCAATCAAGGGTTGACTGGAAGGATCTTTTCCTTCCCAGGTTAATGAAGCGTCAGTCCACATCGAACCTGTAATAGGGAAATCGGATTTGGCCACGTTAATTACCACTCCTGTGGATAGGAGGTCATGCCGAAGTGAATTGTAGTTTGCTTTTGATAAATCTTCGGTTTGAACACGAATGTGAAGGATGCCCTCACGATCGAAGCCTACGGGTCTGTTTTTGGCGTGTTGAATTTGCTGAAACACCACTACGGTTGCAATAATAAGCACGATCGAAATCGTAAACTGAAAGACAACCATAACTTTTCGGGGAAGGGAGGCAAATCGCCCGGCCTTAAAAGTTCCTTTCAACACTCTCACGGGATTGAATGATGACAGGTATAATGCTGGATAACTTCCGGCAAGAATACTGGTAGCTATTACAAAGGTGAGTGTTATTAAAATGAAATAAGCATTGCTCCATGGAATTATCATTTTCTTGTTTGCTAATTCATTGAACAAAGGCAAACACAAAACCACTATGGTTATAGCTAAGACAAAAGAAATAGTTACTACCATCAACGATTCGCTTAAAAACTGATTCACCAATTGTTTGCGAACCGAACCCATCACTTTGCGGATGCCCACTTCCTTGGATCGCTTTTCACTTCGGGCCGTGCTTAGGTTCATAAAATTGATGCATGCCAAAAGCAAAACAAATGCCCCCACCATGCCAAACATCCAGACAAACTGAATTTTTCCGCCAATGTTTTTTCCATCTTTAAACTCTGCATAGAGGTGCCATTTTTCCATGGGAAATAAAATGCCCTCTGGCTTAATGGACTTCATATCGTCTGATCCTTTTTGAAAGAGCAGATTTTTTATTTTCGACTCGGCTTGCGGCAAGGAAGTTTTGTCGTTCAGCAGAACAAAGCATTGAAAAGAAATATCCTCCCAACTATTCATTTGTTTACGGGCCACTTCACTGGTTGTAAAATAGTAATCCATAGGCACCAACATCTGCACTTCGCTAAATTCTGAATTGGAGGGAAAATCTTCGTACACCCCGGTTACAATAAGGTTATCACGATTATCGAACTTCACCATTTTTCCGATGGGGTTATCACCCAGCATTATATCCGCCAGGGCTTTAGATAATAAAATAGAGTGCATATTCTTCAAGGCGTCTGGCGTGCCGTGCACCATGCGCAACGAAAACATTTCAATAAACGAAGGCTCTACAAAAAGTCCGGGTTTCGAAAACTTTGCTTCTTCATAGCTAAGGATATGATCAGCCTGATAAGATGTCAAGGCCACGTTCTCAAACTCAGAGAAATTATTTTTTAACTCCGGAGCAAAAAGGGGTGGTACTCCACTATCCGTAAAGTTGTCGGCACCAAAGGTGAGACTATGATAGACGTTGGCAATGCGTTCATAGTTCTTGAAGGACTTATTAAAACTTAGTTCGTCAAAAATCCAGAGGCCGATAAGCATTGCAACAGCCATACCTATTGCCAATCCGCTGATATTGATCAGAGAATAACCTCTATTCCTTAGAAGACTCCTCCATCCAATCTTAAAGTAGCTTTTGTACATACTCCAGGCGTTTAGGTTATAAGTTAGGAGTTTTGGTGGAGACTCCTGATTAGTTGGTAGATGTTGATGATAAGAGAATAGTTTGAAACCTCATCAACATATTCTGCAACTATTCCGAATTAACTTTTTTATTCCGATCTCAAACTCTTCACCGGATTCTCCAACGCTGCTTTAATAGCCTGAAAGCTGATTGTCAACAAAGCTATTATGACCGCTCCACAGGCTGCAAGCACGAATATCCACCATTGAATGGTAATTCGATATTCAAAACCTTTCAGCCAATTGTCCATGACATAGTAGGCAACCGGCATGGAAAGTAGTATCGAAGCCAATACCAGCTTCATAAAATCTTTCGACAAGAGAGTCGCAATTTGTGATACAGTCGCACCTAATACTTTGCGGATGCCCACCTCCTTCGTGCGTTGCTCCGCAGTAAAAATCACCAACCCCAATAGACCCAGGCTCGAAATGAATATCGCCAGAAAAGCAAAATATCCCGATAGCTGCTTGACCACTTGTTCACTTTGATACAATGAAGCGTATTCCTCATTGGCAAATTGATAATTAAATAGGAATTCAGGATTTAACTTTTTGTGAAGTTCCTCAAGGCCCACCAAAGCGGGAGACATTTTTTCCGGATCAATGCGGATGAGAGCAACGCCCCAAGCGTTTCCTCTGTTTGTCTTTAACCTAATTATCAAGGGTTCGATGGGTACATGAAGGGAATTAAAATGAAAATCTTTCACTACACCTATTATGGTTCCCTTTGTGCTCCAAAATGTAAGTGGCATTCCAATTGGATCATTGTACCCGATAACCCGCAATGCCTGTTCATTTATTAAATAATTAGCAGAGTCCGCCATATCTTCTGAAAAATCGCGACCAGCAATTACAGTAGCCTGCATTGTCTTTACAAAATCATACCCTACTGCGGCTTGCACAAAAATGGGCTCCGCATCAGGTGCTTTACCTTCCCACACTACGCCCCCGGTAGTGTTTTCTATTTGCAGAGGTCGCTGTGATATTTGACTAATTTGCAGTATGCCGGAAACTTTTAGCGCTTCTTGTTTGAAGGTGTTGAAATTGGAAGAAATGGTTCCTGATAGGGGTAAATAGATAAGATTGTTTTTTTGGTATCCCAGATTTTTATTTTGAATGAACGATACCTGACTGGAGATTACAATCATGCCTACAATAAAAATCATCGATAAGGCAAACTGAAATACAACTAATCCTTTTCTAAAAAAAAGTGCGGCAGAGCTGGTTTTCAAATTTTGTTTCATTACCACAATCGGCTTAAAAGAAGATAGCAACAGGGCGGGATAACTGCCAGAAATAATGCCGGTGACTAACGTTAAAGCGATCATACCTAACCAAAATGTTCCGTCTGTTAGCGGAAGTTGGATATTCTTGCTGGTTAGCAAATTAAATTGTGGCAACAAAGCTACCACTGCAACCAGTGCCAGCACCACAGCGATGCACGTCAACATTATCGCCTCCAGCATGAATTGACTAATCAATGCTGTTTTGATGGCACCATTTACCTTTCGCACGCCAATTTCCTTCGCTCTCTTTAACGAACGAGCGGTACTCAAGTTCATAAAGTTGACGCAGGCTATCAGCAGGGTGAAAATAGCTACCAAACTAAAGAGCTGAACGTATTCTATTCGTCCGCCTGCTACTTTCCCTTCTTTGAAGTTTGAGTACAAATACTTTTCACCAAATGGCTGTAAACTCAATTCAAGACGATGGATATCAGAATAGTCTTTATCGTATTCTTTTATTAAATGCTGAAGCTTTGGCTTAAGTTCTTCGGGATTTGCATGCTCACGCAGTTTGATAAATGTAATAGGTCCACTATTGCCCCAATCCTTCACCCACTCATTTCTTTCAACAAATAAATCCCAATTGATGACGTACTCAAATTTTTCAGAAACGTTGTCGCCCAGGTCTTCAAATACCGCTGTTATTTTTAAGTCCTTGTAATTTTCAAACCGTACGGATTTATCTATTGCCAGTTCAGGGCTTCCAAAGAAAGCGGTTGCCATTTTGCGGGAGATTGCGATGCTTTCGGGTGTCTTCAGTGCGGCTTCTTTTGAGCCGACCAGTAAAGGATAGGAAAATATTTTAAAAAAATCAGCTCCGGCAAAATTTCCGGGTAATTTCATCATTTTATCTTCTACATTAAAAGTTCTCCATTCATTGGTATAGTTACAGGCATATTCAACTTCAGGCATTACCCTTTTTAGCTCTTCTCCTAAAAGTCCAGGCGTATCATAACCTCCGTAGGTAATTTCATGACCCGAGTATTCCGTACTGGTGATGGTATAAATACGATCACCAGTACGGAATACTCGGGTCATGAAAT
>DAOOCD010000212.1:0-2201 GCA_035408225.1 Cyclobacteriaceae bacterium
ACGAAAAAAATCTGCTGGTAAAGAAAGAAGAACTTCATACCATTGAAGCTACCTATTATCACATTAATCGCGGTGGCGATATCACCTATCATGGGCCGGGTCAGATAGTTGTGTATCCTATTATTGATATGGAGAATTTTTTTACAGATATCCATAAATACATGCGGTTATTGGAGGAATCAGTAATTCAGACCCTGGCAGAGTTTAATATAAAGTCAGGTCGCATCAATGGCCTTACGGGAGTATGGATTGATTTTGAGGATGCAAATAAAGCGCGCAAAATTTGTGCTCTGGGAGTTAAAACCAGCCGCTGGGTAACATTGCATGGATTGGCTTTTAATGTAAACACAGACTTGAATTATTTCAAATACATCGTTCCCTGTGGAATCGATGACAAAGCTGTAACCTCGCTGGAAAAGGAATTGGGCAAACAACTGGATATAAAACAGGTAAAATCCATTCTTAAAAATAAATTGTCCGGACTTTTTGAAATGGAAATTATAAATTAGTCTCAGAATTGAGATTGATGATCTTTCAACGAATTAAATACTGCTGCATCTTTGTTGTTGCTGGTTTCATCCTTCAATCATGCCAGCCAGCCGAATCTCAACCCATATCGGCTTCATTAAAACACAAAGGTGTATGTTGGGTTGGCGGCCGAGAAGTTGTGACCGAAAAAGAAATTGATGCGCTGGTAAACAATCATGTAAACTGGATTTCTCAAACCCCATTTGGCTGGCAGCGCGATGCTACCACCTCAACAATCAATACCAACTTTACTTCAGACAGAATCTGGTGGGGCGAGTCGGATGAAGGCATTTCAAAGACAAAACAACTTGCTGCTAAAGCCGGAATCAAAACAATGCTGAAACCCCATCTTTGGGTAAGAAATGGCTGGCCCGGTGATATTGTAATGAAAAGCGATACAGCATGGCAGCATTGGTTTGGTAACTATGAGAAGTTCATCATTCATTATGCTGAGTTGGCAGAGAAAAATAAGATCGAAATTTTCTGCATCGGCACTGAGCTACAAAAAACAACTACCCGGGAAAAGGAATGGCGTTCACTAATTTCAAAAATCCGCTCAGTATATTCAGGCCAATTGATTTATGCTGCCAACTTTCATGAAGAATATGAACACATAAAATTTTGGGATGCCCTGGATTACATTGGAGTGCAGGCATATTTCTCACTCGCCAATAAAAAGGATGCATCCTTGAAGGAATTAATTCAGAATTGGAAAGCGCCAATGGCAGCCATCGAAAGGGTTCACAAAAAATTTAATAAGCCAGTAATGTTTACTGAAATCGGTTACCGTAACGATGCACATGCCGCCATAGAACCGTGGAGTTGGCCACGCAACATGAAAGATGTTACCGTTTCAGAAGAAGCACAGGCACTATGTTACCAGGCATTTTTTCAGTCTGTATGGAATGAAAATTGGTTAACGGGTGTTTATTTCTGGAAATGGTATCCACACGGCCCGAGACGGGCAGGTGAAACAGATTTTACACCCCAGGGCAAGCCGGCCGAAAAAGTTATGAGAGAAAATTTTGCGAAGTAAGATGAAAAAAGACATTGAAATCCCGGAAGTAAAGAACGTAACGATTGCCGTAGTAAGAGAAAAAAATCTATTGAATCAGGAGGAATGGCGAGTACACCTAATCAACAATAATCCGTTCCCGCTTGAAAATACACTAGTTGCAAGCAAGGGGTATGGAGAAAAGGAAGGTGAACAACAACGCACTTCTACTTTACGTCATTTTTTGGAGACGGTACCACCGAACAGCGCGGCACTGGTGGAGCCTATCGACTCAAATTTATTTCATCTCAACAATGAGTACTGGGTGAGTTACTATATAGGCAACAAGATTTATGACCGCAAGTATGTTTTCGTGCCCGATACTATTTGCGAAGCAAACCTGACTTTTATTAAAGAGTTGGAGATGGAGGGGGTACTCCATTCTTAACTTCACTTTCACTTTTGCCTTATCCCGGTTATCTGTATTTTTATTGAGCTAATCACATACTCTATGAATGCAGACCTCAAAGACATTCTCTTTCTGGATATTGAAACCGTAAGTTGTGTTGATCAATATGGAAAGCTAAGTGAACGTTTAAAGACCCAGTGGGCACGTAAAGCAAACTTCTTTAAGCGCGAAGAAAATCAAACCGATGAAGATTTATTTCATGAAAGGGCC
>DAOOCD010000212.1:2301-6435 GCA_035408225.1 Cyclobacteriaceae bacterium
CTTCTTTAAGCGCGAAGAAAATCAAACCGATGAAGATTTATTTCATGAAAGGGCCAGTATCTATGCAGAGTTTGGAAAAATTATAGTGATCGCTATCGGCAAATACACCGAGGAAAATGGAATGCTCGGATTGCGAACCAAATACTTTGCCGATTATGATGAGAATAAATTACTCACTGATTTCAGAGCTGCTCTAGAGAAAATGGGACCTGGCGTCAGGTTATGCGCTCATAATGGAAAGGAATTTGACTTTCCGTACCTGTGCCGCAGATCGCTGGTGAATGGTATTCCACTGCCTTCTGTTTTAAATATGGCTGGCAAAAAACCATGGGAAGTTGGGCATCTTGATACCATGGAGATGTGGAAATTTGGAGATTATAAGCACTACACGTCCCTGGATTTGCTCGCAGCTATTTTTAACATCCCTACTAGCAAAGGAGTCATGGATGGCTCAATGGTGAGTAAGGTATATTACCAGGAGGGCGATCTTAAAAAAATTGCAGAATACTGTGTGGGTGATGTGGTAGGCATTGCACAACTTTATTTGAAGATGAAGGGTCTGGATTTGATTAATGAAAAGAGTATTATCCTGGCTTGATTCTAACCACAGAGGGCACAGAGAATCCACAGAGCATGGAGGGGAGGATAATGATTTGACCAATAAAATTATTGGATGTGCTATTAAAGTACACAAAACCTTAGGTACAGGGCTGTTGGAATCTCCCTATCGGGCTTGTCTGCATTATGAATTAGTTAAATCCTCCTTATCTGTAGAAAAAGAAAAACCGCTTCCATTAGTTTATGAAGAAGTAAAGTTAGATTGCGGCTACAGAATGGATTTAGTCGTTGAAAATAGAATCATTGTGAAAATAAAATCTGTAGAAACTCTTACAGATATTCACCTTGCTCAAGTACTCACCTATCTCAAACTAACCAATAATAGATTTGGTTTACTAATTAATTTTAATGTATTAAAACTAAAAGACAGAGTAAAACGAGTTGTCAACGGGTACTAACCTCTGTGAAATCTCTGTGTCCTCTGTGGTAAAAAAATATGAGCAAAAAGAAATTCAAAGAAAAAAAAGAGAAGCGCAATAAAAAAGAGCAAGGTGGAATGTACTCCACGCTCATGTTGCTGCTGGAAGAAATGGCGGGCAAAGCCTACAGCCCAAAAGAATTAATTAAGAAATTAGGCTTAAAGAAAAAATCGCTGATTGAGGACTTATATAAATTACTAGACGCCCTCGAAGAAGAAGGTAAAGTAGAGCAACTCACTTCAGGTCAGTATAAAAGCACGCACTCCTCCAGGAGCAAAGTTGTAACCGGTATCGTTGACCATGTCAATCCAAGGTTTGCCTACATTGTTACCGGTGAAGAAGGGAAGAAAGACATTTATGTAAGAGCCCAGGATCTGGGATCTGCCATCCATGGTGATACGGTTGAAGTCGCGATGACGAATAGAAAAACGGGTGAGAACCCGGAAGGGAAAGTTACGGCTGTTGTCAAGAGAGGAAGAAATCGATTTGTAGGCAGAATAGAACTCTCCCGGAATTTTGGGTTTGTAGTGCCCGACTTTAAAAAGATCTACCAGGACTTTTTTATCTACCCTGAAAACCTCGGTGGCGCAACTGCTAATGATAAAGTACTCTTCGAAGTAACCAAGTGGGCCGACCGCGATAAGAGTCCGGAGGGAAAAGTAATTGAGATTTTAGGAAAAACCGGGGAGAACGAAGCGGAGATTCATTCCATTATGGCTGAGTTTGATTTGCCATTCCGTTTTCCGGAAGACGTACTTAAGGAATCTGAAAAAATCAGTGAAGACATAACTAAAGAAGAAATAAAAAAGCGTTGGGATTTTCGGGACGTGCTCACCTTTACGATTGACCCAGAGGATGCCAAAGATTTTGATGACGCCATATCCTACCGAAAACTTGAAAATGGCCATTATGAAATTGGTGTTCATATTGCTGATGTAACTCATTACGTAAAACCCGGTAATGTTCTTGATGGAGATGCCTTTGATCGCGCTACTTCTGTTTACCTGGTTGATCGCACAGTCCCTATGTTGCCAGAACGTTTATCCAATGCATTGTGCTCCCTTCGCCCCAATGAAGACAAGCTTACCTTTGCCGCGGTTTTCGAAATGGATGATAAAGCTAAAGTCCATAAAGAATGGTTTGGAAGAACCGTGATTCACTCGGATCATCGGTTTACGTATGAACAGGCACAAGAAGTAATTGAGAGTGGTGAAGGAACGTTTGCCGAAGAAATAAAAATTCTTAACCAGCTTCATCATGTGCTCCGCAAGGAACGATTTAAAAAAGGAGCTGTAAATTTTGAGTCTACGGAAGTAAAATTCAAGCTTGATGAAAAAGGGAAACCTTTAGCAGTGGTACCTAAAGTGCGCAAAGATGCCCACAAACTCATTGAAGAATTTATGCTCCTGGCTAACAGGGCCGTGGCCACCTTCATTTTCAAAATGAAAAAAGGCGAAGACAAGAATACGTTTGTCTACCGTACCCATGATTTACCCAACCAGGAAAAAGTGGAAGACTTTGCTCGATTTGCGAAACAGTTTGGGCATAACCTGCAGATAGAGCCCTCAACAATCTCGAGATCGTTAAACAACCTGATGGAAGAGATTGAAGGTAAGCCTGAACAAAACGTATTGCAGTCGCTGGCGGTACGCGCAATGGCCAAAGCAAAATATACCACGGATGCTAAAGGGCACTTTGGTTTGGCGTTTGAACATTATACACACTTCACCTCCCCTATTCGAAGATACCCTGATATGATGGTCCACCGTTTATTACAACATTACCTGGATGGTGGAAAGTCAGTAAGTAAAAAAGAGTTTGAGGATAAATGCGTCCACTCGTCTGAGCGTGAAAAACGAGCTGCTGATGCCGAACGTGCCTCCATTAAATACAAGCAGGTAGAATTTATGAGCCTTGCCGAAAACAAAGTTTATGACGGTATCATTACAGGAGTGACTGATTTTGGAATCTTTGTTGAAATCGTGGAAACAAAATGTGAGGGCATGTCGCGCATGGCTGATATGAAGGATGATTTTTACGAATTTGACGAAAAGAATTATCGGGTAATTGGTCGCAGAAGAAAGAAGATCTACCGGCTGGGTGATAAAGTAAAAGTTCGGATTAAGAAAACCGATATCGACAGAAGATTGATAGATTTGACCTTTGAAGAATAACTGTTGACCCTGATGAGTTTTCCTGTACCAGCCCTTCTTAAACTGATTGAGCAAGAAATAAAAAAGCAAACCTTTGGCTCACAACCGAAATCACTTTACGAACCCATTCGCTACATTATGTCGTTAGGTGGCAAACGGCTAAGGCCTTTGCTGGCGATGTTATCATATTCACTTTACAAGAACGATCCGGAGAAAATAGTTAAGTATGCAATAACCATCGAAGCGTTTCACAACTTCACTCTCTTGCATGACGACATTATGGATAAGGCCCCCTTGCGGAGAGGCAAAGCCACCGTGCACGAAAAATGGAATGTGAATACAGCTATCCTTTCGGGAGATGTGATGTTGGTAAAGGTATACGATCAGTTTTTAGATCTGGACAGTGATGTTTTGAAAGAAGTTCTCAGAATCTTTAATCAATGCGCAGCCGAAGTATGCGAAGGTCAGCAGTGGGACATGGAATTTGAAACAAAGACCAGAGTTACAGAAGCCCAATACATTGAGATGATCCGTTTGAAAACCGCTGTGCTGTTAGGATTCAGTTTAGAACTAGGTGCCTTGCTGGCAAATGCTAATTCTGAAGAAAGGCAGGCACTAAAGGAATTTGGAACAAACATTGGCATTGGATTTCAGTTAAGGGATGACTTGCTTGATGTCTATGCAGATAAGAACAAGTTCGGCAAACAAGTAGGCGGAGATATTCTGGCCAACAAAAAAACCTACTTACTGATCAAGGCAAAAGAAAAAGCAAGGGGAAAAGACAAACAGGAACTGGAGCAATGGCTTGCCGCGAAGAAATTCGACAAGCAAAAAAAGGTTAAGGGTGTAACTTCCTTGTATAACAAACTAGGAATAGCGCAATTGACTGAAAGAAAAATTGAGGAGTATTTCAGCATAGGGTTTCAGAATCTGGACAGACTAAA
>DAOOCD010000213.1:0-6430 GCA_035408225.1 Cyclobacteriaceae bacterium
TCTATGAAATAGGGTATGGGTTTATTGTACACAAAATGTGGCACTGCAATAACCTGTCCTCGTGATTCAATCAGATGGTTGTAAAAAACCATTAGTTGGTTATTGTTGATTTTCACGTGCATATTATCCTCTCCAATACCTGGCACTCTCAATTCAATCTGGCGATACTCCGGAAACCGCATAAGCCTTACCATTGGCTCGGAAATTCCACCCTGAAGTGTATTTGCAATGTCAATCGTTTGAATAATTTCGTCACTTACAATATTCGCTCTTCTCATAGTTATCAAAACTTGTAAAAGGAAACTCAAGGATCATTCCTAAGAGTACATAAGGCCAAAACGACAGAAAAAAGACAACAATCCGCGTCACTTTGTCCCAGGTTTAAGTTGAAATATGCCAAAAGGCTTATCTAATTATAGATACGTATTTGAACGAAGTTTCCTTTTCGCACCTGGATAAAGAATCAGAAGTTTAATTGCAGATAGGTTGCCATATTTAATACCCAACTGGTAACGAAAAATCATCAATCGATGAAACCACGTTGCATAAACACCAGCAATTGATGTAGCGAGGTTGCAACAAGATGTTAATTCCTTAAATTCCGTTTGACCCAACATTCACCTGTGCTACCTTCGACCCATGAATTCAATAAGTCTGTCCGGTCATGAGAAAAAATGGTACGACCTTGCGTTCATACTTGGCATTTTTACAATCGCTTATAATCTGGTTGAAGGTATCATTGCCACCTGGTTTGGTTTTGAAGACGAAACATTAGCGCTTTTTGGTTTTGGCGTAGATAGTTTTATAGAATTGATTTCCGGGATCGGAATTGTCTACATGGTTATGCGCATCCGCCAACAGCCACACAGCAATCGAAGTGGATTCGAAAAAACTGCATTGAAAATTACGGGATATTCATTTTACCTGTTAGTGGCCGGACTAACTGCATCTTCCTTGCTATCAATCTATCTGGGAAGAAAACCCGTTACTACTTTCTGGGGAGTAATTGTTTCGCTGATATCAATTGTTGTGATGCTTTTTTTAATCTATGGAAAAATCAAAACTGGTAAAGCCCTGAACTCGGATGCAATCCTGGCCGATGCTAACTGCACTAAAGTTTGTATTTATATGTCATGCGTATTATTAGCCTCCAGCGCCATCTATGAGTTTACTGGTTTCGCTTATGCAGATGCATTGGGCACCCTGGGTCTTGCCTGGTTTTCGTATGAGGAAGGCAAAGAGTGTTTTGAAAAAGCCGCCAGCAATAAACACTGTGGCTGTGATCACTAGTGTAGCAATAATTAAATTTTACATTATTGTTTTTAAAAAGTGCGACCCCGATGGGGTCGTATGTGCGTAGTAAAAAAATACTATAAACATACGACTCCCAAGGAGTCGTACAGAAATTGCCTGTCAGAGGAGTGTACCGCTGTCGCTTTTAAAACATGGTCCATAATTAAGTTTTCACTACACTAATCTTTGAATTTGATCTTAAAGAACAAAATAACAGCCGCAAGAATCAACGTAATGATATTCCAAAGTATCACGGGTAATTCATCGATCATGATTCCATAAATCATCCACAGGAAAACCCCGAGGCAATAAAGTAAAAACATAACCAGCGACAGATCTTTCGCTGACCGCGTTCGCCAGGTTTTAACAACCTGCGGGATAAAGGCCATGGTTGTAAGGAAACCAGCAATTAAGCCCAATAATTTTGTAGAGTCCACTGGAAATTGTTTTTTCAAAAGTACACATCTTGACTACCTTCACATAATTAACCATGAAGATCAAAATCGAAGCTGCGAAATCAGAAGATGCTGCCCGGTTAGTCATTCTGCTCGGTCAGCTAGGGTATGCGGCAACCAATTTAGAAATGCTGGATAAAATCCAGCAACATAACAATCCAACCTATAAACTTCTGGTAGCTAAAGATGAAAATCAGGTGTTGGGATTTATTTCGTTACATTTTTATCATGCTTTTCACCATGTTGCACCTATTGGCCGAATCACAGCATTTTGCATAGATGAAACCGTGCGCGGATCAGGGATTGGGAGTTTACTATTAACTGCTGCCGAAGATTACTTTCTTCAACAGCACTGTTTTAAAATAGAAGTCACCAGCAATCTAAAGAGAACCAGAACGCATCAATACTACCGTGAACGGGGCTATACTGAAACCAGCAGGCACTTCATTAAAATAGTTGCAAAAAGGGATCCCTGATCAGATGTCAGACTTCTTCAACTTCAGATAAGCAAAGTAATTGAAGAGCACCGTCCATACGAGCGCAATGGCTACAGCACCCAGCGCCACGTAATCCTGAATTTCCTGAAACGCATAGCGGGCAAAAGGAAGCGGCACCAGGTTAGTGATTGATTCCAGCGGAAAAAATTGCTTTAACCAGCCGATCTGATCCTCCACACTGGAGCGGAAGATATTTATCTTAATGATGGCCTCAATCATATGTGATAACATCAGCAATACAATCGTGAGGCCTGATCGCTGCACGAGGATTCCCAACATCAACGCATACGATAAGAAAGCAAATACCTCAATGAAATAGGCCAGAAAGAATTCGCTGCCCACAAAGAAATAGTCCCACTCGATCGTAGGCGTATAAATAAATCCTGTTACAAGGGCAATGGATAAAATCATGACAACACTCATCAAACTCAACAGCACGTTGGTAAGGATTTTTGATTCCAAAAATTCCCAACGACTCAATCCATCAATTATATTCTGCCTCAGGGTACGGTATTGATATTCGTTCGTAATTGAAATCACCACCATAACGGCCAATACTATTTTAAACAGACCGCTAATCCAGATCAGGTTTTGCCAGATATCAGGAAAGTGATACAGGGGAATGCGGTTAATGTTAATCGAGGCTCCAAACTCAGCACCTTTACTGGCCAGCCACTTCAAAATTTCCATTCCGCTTGCCGTGGTGAATCCGAGGGTAAGAAAATACAAGCCACAGATCACCCAGAAGGTGCGGTAGCTGGTCATTTTCTTAAGATCTATTTTTAGTAAGTGAAGCATCTGTTAACTATTAAGCTTTGTGACTGGTATCCGACAAGATTTCCAAAAACTGTTTCTCAAGGCTCTTCTTACGGGTTGTTAAGTGCGAAGCCACGATTCCTTTGTCAAATAAAAACCGGTTCAGGTCTTTGCTATGGTATCCATCTTTCATCATTACCTGAAAGATCCCATTCTCTCTTTTTATGCTACCACTTCCTAAAAATTCCTGCAACAACACACCCAGATCATCATGGTAGGCTTGTACTTCCACAACCTCTTCGCCCTTCCCTACATCATCAACAGGGCCAATGTGCATTAAACTTCCGCGTTTTAGAACTGCAAAATGCGTACACACTTTCTGAACTTCATCCAACAAATGGCTGGCAAGAATAATCGTCTTTCCATCTGCCGCAATTTTCTTTATGATCTCACGGATCTCCGCAATGCCCATCGGATCGAGACCATTGGTTGGTTCATCCAAAATTAAAATAATAGGATCACTCACCAAAGCAGAAGCAATTGCGAGACGTTGCTTCATACCTAATGAATAGGTACGATACTTGTCATCCTTGCGGGATGTTAATTCAACGGTTTCTAAAACTTTGGGGATGTTGTTGGGATCAGCGCCCTTGATCATTGCATTTAATTCCAGATTCTTCTGTCCGCTCAGGTAAGGATAAAATATAGGATGCTCCAGAACAGCTCCAATCTTTTTGCGAGTATGATTTGAAGCCGCCTCACCAAACCAGGAAAAGCTGCCAGAGGTTGGATTTACTACCCCCATGAGCATGCCTAATGTGGTGGTTTTACCGCTACCATTAGGACCGAGCATTCCAAACACTTGACCTTTTTTTACTTCCAGATCAAGGTTGTTTACGGCACAAAGCTTTCCAAAATTCTTGGTCAGCTTTTGAATGGATAGAACTGTTTCCAAATTTGATTTAATTAATTGTTCTGCTTGATGTCGTTCTTTTTATCGTCAGACTTTTTCTCGTCCTTTTCATTGCGACCTGTAAAGTCTTTAATCTTTTTTCCGATGTCGGTGCTGCCATCTATGGTTTTGAAAAGCGCTGGTGCTTTATCTAAAGCAATCTTCCCAATGATATCAAGAACAAACAAACTGGTTGAGTCATTCGCAAGGATAATAGTTCCTTTAACATCCCCCTCTTTTTCCCTTAGGTAAACATCAAAATTCCTTCCCTCAAACCGACTGGTCATCATCTCTTCATAGGATTCCGATTTGTACCCTGCCAACAATTTATTATAATCCTCTTTACTGAATTTCGACTCGCTTTTGTCAATCATCAGGAATTTCATCTTTTCAATGTCCTTAATCAACTCATCAAACTCCTTGTCATCTGTCTGGTTGAGCATGCGCAGAGTGTTCTTGTAAAAATAGAGCGACAATCCTTCATACTTCTCGTCAAGCGCAGTGGTGGTTTTTGTTTGACCAAACGCCAGAGTTGAACTAAAAAGAAGTACCAGGGCAAAAATTAATTTCATGGGGCCTATTTGTTAATCGCGATAGTCGTGTTCTTAGGATTCAACTGCTGAAGATCAATGTATCCCTTCATTTCAATGGCTACAACTTCTTGCTCTTCCTCCACTAATACGAAGTATTGGTTCTTATTGTTGTTTCCTTCCTTCAAATATATGGAGACTTCTTCACCGTTGTCGCGAATAAATGCAAGCTCCTGAAATGAATCCTGTTTTAGTAAATTTTTGAAGCCCTTTACCGTAAGATTCCGGGCTTTAAATTCTGACCTGGGGATTGTGATAACACGAACATGCTTGAGGTCTTTGATCGCTTCTTTAAATTCATATTCACCGGCCAGGTTTAAAATCACACGACCCATCCAGCCACTAACCGAAAAACTATGAACATCCGGTTGGTTAATAAAATTTTCTTTAAGGGTTTGGTAGCTCTTACTTTGAGCATGAGCAGATCCAACAACAAGGATCAGAACAAATATTTTAAAAGCTTTCATATTTCTGTTTTTAAATAAGACGTTCGGGAAAAGAAAAAGGATGCATGATTACCACACATCCTTTTCCATTATCCACAATCTTAGTTTTTCTTATCCTTGATGTTCTCAAGATTTTCCAAACCATCAATGTTCATCTTCTTGCTGATTTTAGAAACTTGCTTCAGATCGATTTCACCGAAAAGACTCAGCAGCATGAACTCTTCATTTCCGCCAGCCACCATTACCAGTTCACTGATTTTGCCGCCCGACTCCTTGATAAAGAACTTCATGTCTTTATCCTTATCACGAACTGACATTAACTCTTCATACTCTTTGGCAGGAATCATTCCAAGCGCTTCCTTATACAGTTCTCTTGAGTTTCTGGCTTCTTCCTTAGCAAGAATTTTTAGTCCTTTCAATTTACTGATCATGTTTACTACTTCCTGATCTTCAGGATTCTCAACTTCCAGGTTCGCCATAAGGCTGAACATTTTGCTGCTCATGTTTACCTGGCTAAATGTTTCGTCATTCTGGTACTTGCTGAAGAACTTCGAAATCGCATCCCCCTGGGCCTGGGCAGCAACGGCTACTGCCATCATCACTATTCCAACCATTAACTTTTTCATACCTGTATTCATTTAAATTTTTTAATTTCTTTTTAGTACTTCTTAAATTTTACTCTCCTTCTCTTTTGTTTCATGAAGGGCCTTACCCTGAATTTTCTCCTCGGCCTCATTGAAAACTTTTATCTTACCTGCTTCCTTTTGCGCCCGATTAAACCCTTTCGAAATCATCATCAGGGCCTTTTTAGTTTCTTCCAGTGCCAACTTTGGATCACTGTACGTATCGGCAATTTCTGGTGGATAAGCCTTTCTCACTTCCTGTCTTACGAAATAAGTAGCTGCTACTACCACCAGTAGTCCAGCCGCTATCCGGCCATAACTATAAAACATCTTTACCAATTTACCTTCCGGCCGATGCTGTCTGATTTTTTTCTTTACTACTGCATCAAAGTCCGGACTGTTTACCTGTTGTTTCTGCTGTTTGTCAAAGTATCGGAATACTTCGGCCACTTCTTTCATCGGCTCAGGCACATCACCGCGAAAAAACTCTCGCAGGTGTTGTTCCTCTTCCAGCGAGGTGTCGCAGTTCCAGTACTTCTCCAGCAGCTGTTCAATGTGCTTAGAGTCCATACGCGTTTATCTTTACAAATTTTTCTCTTACTGCAGTGCGTGCACGGAATAAGTTCACTTTTACCTGGTTCATGTCCAGTTCCAGAATCTCACAAATCTCGTTGTAACTATACCCTTCAATATCGCGAAGGTGTATCACCTGGCGTTGCTTCTCTGGCAGCGCGGCTATCATCTCTGTTATTCGTTGCATGTTCTCATGAATTTCAGTCCTCTCATGAGGGGTTAACGTTTCATTTTTAATCTCCATT
>DAOOCD010000214.1:0-6375 GCA_035408225.1 Cyclobacteriaceae bacterium
ACCGATCCCTTGATTTGTAAAACGATTGGGTTGCGATCAATATCAGTTGTTACCGTTAAAGTCTTATTAAAATAGCCCGGGCGACTTTTAGGATCAAAACTGGCTTTGATAAAACCCTTCTCTCCTGGGGCCACAGGTGTTGTTGACCAACCGGGTGTTGTACATCCGCAGGAAGCCTGCACTGAAATTATTTTAATAGCCCGTGCACTGCTATTGGTAAACGTAAATTCATATTCTACCGAACCAGCAGATTCTACAATTTCACCGAAGTCGTGGATCTTTTCTTTAAAGATAAGAGGTTCGGCAATCTGGGCTTGAACACCCTGAACCAACAGCAAAAGAAATAACAGGTAAAGTCTCATGGGTTGCAAAATTACTTCTTCGCAAGCACTTGTGAAATAACTCCTTTTGATCAACTTTCTTATGTCTCTGTAAGGTCAATTCATAATACTTCATTTTCTTTGCATCCGTATGTCAAGAATCCTAACCGGAATACAAAGCAGTGGCCGTCCTCATTTGGGCAATCTTTTAGGAGCCATTATTCCAGCCATCAAATTATCGCAACAACCCGGAAATGAGTCCTTCTTTTTTATAGCAGATCTTCACTCTCTTACTTCGATTAAAGACGCTCATGTACGAGTTGCCAATGTGCAAGCCGTTGCCGCAGCCTGGCTAGCTTTTGGATTCGATGTGGAGAAAAATCTACTATACAGACAAAGTCGCATTCCTGAAGTGTGCGAGCTCACCTGGTATTTAAATTGCTTCACTCCTTATCCGATGCTGGCCAATGCGCATTCCTTTAAAGACAAGGCTGATAGGCTAGCAGACGTAAATGCAGGTTTATTCATTTATCCTGTTTTGATGACGGCCGACATCATATTATACGATGCTAATTTTGTTCCGGTTGGCAAAGATCAGAGGCAGCATTTAGAAATGGCGAGAGATATTGCAAGTTCCTTCAACACTCTTTATGGTGAAACTTTTGTGCTTCCGGAAGCTAAAATTGAAGAGGAAGTAATGACGATCCCGGGAACGGATGGACAAAAAATGAGTAAGTCGTACGGAAACATCATTGATATTTTTCTGCCTGATAAAGAACTGCGCAAGCAAATAATGTCTATCGTTACGGATAGCACGCCTATGGAGGCGCCAAAAAATCCGGATACAGATAATGTTTTTGCTATTTATAAAGTGGTTGCCACACCCGAGCAAACAGAAGACTTAAAGCAAAAATACCTGGCTGGAAATTTCGGATATGGACACGCCAAGCAGGCACTTTTTGATCTGATCGTTCAGAAGTATGCCAAGGAGCGAGAAGCCTTTAATTTCTACATGAGCAATTTGCCGGAGTTAGAAAAGAAACTTGAGCAAAGCGAACAAAAGGCAAGCAAAATTGCCCGTGAAGTTCTTGCCAAAGTAAGAAAGAAATTGGGGTATTAGTCTCTATTTAGCTGTCCAGACGATCTGCTGCTGATCTTTGCCAACGTTTAGGATTACCCGGATTGGATTTGGCACAATAACCAATTTGGTATCCTTACCGGGAATTGAATCCACTTCAACAAAAACACCTTCACTGGTAGCCACCGAAAATTCATTTTTGTCATTGATTGTGTATGATTTAGCTAAATAGGCAATCGGGTAGAGTACATCTGTATCAGGGCAGTACTTATCATGCACATCCTGAAGTACATCTTCCAGGTATTCACCAAATTTCACATGCAATGAATCTTCCAAATCATGAAGTTCTTCTTCCAGATCATCATATTTAGGGTTGTTATAATCTATCTTCTTTAATGCATTTCTGCGAATGGCTATCTCCTGAATTGCTTTATCGAGTTCCTTAATATCCATGATTCTAATTTTTGTCAAGATTATAGAAATACGGGCTAAATTAAAACTCAAGGAATGATTAAATTTGAACTGGATTAACGGTTAAAAAGATGAATCAGGATTTTCTACCGATAAAAGGCACCGATCACATTGAGTTTTATGTGGGAAATGCCAAGCAGGCAGCCTTGTATTATCAGCATTGTCTGGGGTTTGAACTTGTTGCTTACGCGGGTCCCGAAACTGGTGTCAGAGATCGGGCTTCTTATGTATTACAACAGAACAAAATCCGATTTGTACTCACCAGCAGCCTACAGCCTGATTCTTACATTTCAGAGCATGTGAAAAAACACGGGGATGGGGTTAAGGTATTGGCACTTTGGGTCGATGATGCTACCCAATCATTTCTTGAGACCGTAGCACGCGGAGCAGAACCTGCTGGAGAACCCAAAAAACTGCAGGATGAGTTTGGAGAGGTGATTGTCTCATCCATTAAAACCTATGGCGAAACCATTCATACGTTTGTTGAGAGAACTAACTATAAAGGCGCATTTATGCCTGGTTATAAAGCGCTGAAAGGAACTGTTGAGGTCAATCCCATTGGTCTCAACTACGTGGACCATTGCGTTGGCAATGTTGAACTCGGGCACATGAATCGCTGGGTTGACTTTTATGAGCATGTAATGGGCTTTAAGCTGCTGATCACATTTGATGACAAAGACATCTCCACCGAATATAGTGCGTTAATGTCTAAAGTTGTATCTAATGGAAATGGATACATTAAGTTTCCAATCAATGAACCTGCCGCTGGCAAGAAGAAATCACAGATAGAAGAATACCTGGATTTTTATCATAGTGCCGGAGTTCAACACATTGCGATTGCAACGGATGATATCATTTTTACAGTGGGTGAGTTACGTAAACGAGGTGTGGAGTTTTTGCGGGTGCCCGATATTTATTATGAAGATGTGCTTGATCGTGTGGGGCACATCAACGAAGATTTACAGGCCTTAAAAAAACTTAACATTCTCATTGATCGGGATGAGGAAGGTTATCTTTTACAAATATTTACCAAGCCAATTCAAGACAGGCCTACCCTTTTCTTTGAAATTATTGAGCGCAATGGCGCCAAGTCCTTCGGCAAGGGTAATTTTAAGGCCCTCTTCGAAGCCATTGAGTTAGAACAAGGGCTCAGAGGAAATTTATAAGACCATTACAAACTTAGCTTAACTAATCTACTCATGGATTTACTCTCGCAATCAAAAAATCGGGCCCAAGCATGGCTAACCAGTTCAGTCATTGATGAGGACTCAAAAATGAGTATCCGGAAGTTATTAGAGAATGCAGATCCCAAGCAACTGATAGACAGTTTTTATAAAGACCTTGAGTTTGGCACCGGAGGTTTACGCGGGGTGATGGGGGTTGGTTCAAACTGCATGAATAAATTTACGGTAGGATCTGCTACTCAGGGTTTAGCTAACTATCTTAAGAAAAGCGTTTCAGGCGAAATCAAAGTAGCCATTGCTTACGACAGTCGTAACAATAGCAAAACGTTTGCACAAATTACAGCTGATGTTTTTTCAGCCAATGGGATTTTCGTTTATCTCTTTCCGGAATTACGACCGACTCCCCTGCTCTCTTTTGCTATTCGCTATCTACAATGTCAATCTGGGATAGTTATTACTGCATCGCATAATCCGAAAGAGTATAACGGTTACAAGGCTTACTGGTCTGATGGAGCCCAATTAGTTCCACCCCATGATAAAAATGTAATCCAGGAAGTGAATTCGCTGGGAGGTTTTGCAGACATTAAATTCAATGCTGATCCCGCAAAGATCAAAATGATTGACTCTACATTAGAGGATGCTTATTACAGAGAAGTAGAAAAACTTATCCCTAAAAAGGAAAGTATTGCCAGACAATCAAATATTCCCATTGTTTACTCGAGCATTCATGGCGCTGGCATTACGATGGTACCTGAGTGTTTGTCACGACTTGGATTCAAGAACCTGATTGTGGTCGAGGAGCAAAGAAAACCTGATGGTGATTTTCCTACGGTACATTCTCCGAATCCCGAAGAAAAATCAGCGATGGAATTGTCTTTAAAAAAGGCTAAGGAGGTTAATGCCGAACTTGTCATGGCCACTGATCCTGATACTGATCGCGTTGGCATTGGAATAAAAGATGACCGTGGTGAGTTCTTTCTACTGAATGGAAATCAAGCTTTTAGTCTGATGATGTGGTTCATTATGAAAAACCTGAGTGAATCGGAAAAGAAAAGCGGCTACATCGCCAAGACCATAGTGACGTCTGAATTGGTTGATACCATCGCGAATAAACTGGGGGTTGATTGTTACAATACACTTACAGGTTTCAAATACATCGCGGAGTTGATGGGCCAGATGGAGGGCAAGAAAAAATTCATTGCCGCAGGTGAAGAAAGCTATGGATATATGGTGGGCGATTTTGTGCGCGATAAAGATGCGGTTTCTGCGTGTGCTTTCTTTGCTGCTTTGGCCGCTTCCGCAAAAGATGAAGGATATACATTATATGACTGGTTGATTCAAATGTATGTCGACTTTGGATTTTATAAAGAGGGACTTGTTAACCTGGTGCGCAAAGGCGCTGAAGGAGAACAGGAGATCAAACGGATGATGGAGAAATTCAGAAACCAGCCCCCAGATAAAATCGGTGGAAAAAAAGTGGTGCGGATGCTGGATTACAAAACGAGTCTTGAGAAAAACCTGTTGACTCAAACCGCCTCAAAGATTGACTTACCTGCCTCTGATGTTCTTCAGTTCTATACGGAAGATGGCAGTAAAATTTCAGTGCGGCCATCAGGTACGGAGCCTAAGATAAAATTCTATATCAGTGTAAAGACCGACCTGAATTCGAAAGGAGATTTCAAGAAGGTAAGCGAGACCCTTGATTCTAAAATCAAAGCCATCGAAGCTGAGTTGGTGTGACAATAAGTTGTCCAACACCTTCGGGGTGTCGGACAACTTAACAGATGGACTTGAGACAGCTTTTGCCTGAACCATATTTGTCCCTACCTTTGCCCTTCCTGATGAAAAAAGTCGCATTTTATACGCTGGGGTGCAAGCTCAATTATTCTGAAACCTCTACGATTTCCCGCAAGTTTGAAGAGAAAGGCTACCAGAAGGTCGAGTTTACTGACCACCCCGATATTTTCATTATCAATACCTGCTCCGTTACCGAGAATGCAGATAAGAAGTGCCGTAAAGTCGTTCGAGAAGCCCGCAACATTTCTCCCAATGCGTATGTGGCCATTATCGGCTGCTATGCTCAGCTAAAGCCCCAAGAAATTTCTGAAATACCGGGCGTAGACGCTGTGTTGGGGGCTGCTGAAAAGTTCAGGCTGGTCGAATTGCTGGATGGATTTGTGCGACCAGAGACACCAACGGTATTTGCTTCTGAGATTGATACTGTAAACACATTTAATACCTCCTATTCACTCCACGATCGTACCCGCACCTTTCTTAAAGTACAGGATGGGTGTGATTACTCGTGTTCGTTTTGCACGATACCATTAGCCCGCGGGGCAAGCCGCAGCGATAGTATCGCCAATCTGTTGATGCATACAAAAGAAATCGCGACAACAGGAGTTAAAGAAATTGTTCTTACGGGAGTTAATACCGGGGACTTTGGTTTGCAGCAAGGTGAGCGGAAAGAAAGGTTTATTGATCTGATCAAGGCATTAGATGAAGTAGAAGGAATTGACCGGTTCAGGATCTCATCGATTGAGCCAAACTTGCTGACTGATGAAATCATTGACTTTGTAGGTAAATCAAAAAGATTTGTTCCCCATTTTCATATTCCACTACAATCGGGATCAAATGCGATCCTCAAACTAATGCGAAGAAGATATCAACGTGAGTTATATGTTAGCCGCGTGGAGAAAATTAAATCTGTTATGCCTGCTTGCTGCATCGGGGTTGATGTTATTGTTGGATTTCCGGGAGAAACCCATGAGCATTTCCTGGAGACCTATCAGTTCCTCAATGAACTAGATATCTCTTATCTGCACGTATTTACGTATTCGGAACGGGAAAATACGCTGGCTTCCACACTTCCGGATGCAGTGCCTATGAAAGAACGGAATGAACGATCCAGGATGCTTCATATACTGTCGGATAAAAAACGAAGAGCATTCTATGAAAAGAATTTACACAAATCCTTCACGGTGCTATTCGAGAATGATATTGAAGAAGGATTTATGCATGGATTTACTGAAAACTATATTCGGGTGGCAGCTAACTATGACCCACTGTTAATTAATGAATTAAAACAGGTAGTCCTTACCAGCATTAATGAGAGGGGGCATGTTGAGGTAAAGGAGGTAATTGAGAATGGTCAGTTGACAATGCACAATTAACAGTTGACAATGGGCAATGGTTAATTGACCATTTTTCCGTCTTTGATTTCCAGTCTGCGGTCGGTCATGGCAGCAAATTCCTGATTGTGGGTAACGATTACGAAAGTCTGACCGAATTCGTCTCTAAGTTTGAAAAAGAGTTGATGCAATTC
>DAOOCD010000215.1:0-6367 GCA_035408225.1 Cyclobacteriaceae bacterium
TGACAGAGTCGTTATCAACCTATCGTCATTATATTCTAACGCATAGGCCTCTATTCGTGGAGTGTTGTTCTGTTCACCGGGATTGTTCCAAGAAATAGTTGATTGTAATTTATTGTTCTTACTTGGTTCATAGTCAAAAACAAAAACATTCAATATTTCGAGTTCCTTAGAACCAGCATAAAATCTTACTTTATCATCGAACGAAGTATTCTCAGCACCTAGCACCTCCACAGCAGTACCAGGCGAAGTATAAAATATCTTAACAACATTATCCTTATCGTTATATTCATACCGTGTCTTAGTGATCATACCTCCAAATCCTCTGGTTCGTAATACAAGTCGCCCTTTGGAATCGTAGCCAAATTCTGTGGTTGTCCTCGAATCCGCATTTAATCCAACCAATAGCTTACCCGGCTTATCGCCTGTATATTCCAGATCATATTTATTAATTAGTATCTCCGTGCCGTCTGGATCAATTGCTTTATCGATTGCCCCCGATAATCTGCCATTGCTATACGATATTATTATTTTCCTTTTTGCAAAAGATCCACCCTGTGAATAATATGAAATACTAGTCAACTTACCCTGGTCATCATATTGATATCGGATATCTTCACCAAAAGAGGTTAAAGACAACGGTAAACAGAGAACTGTTATGTCTTCATCACCGCAAGAGCTAGCAAAAATTATTATAGTAAAATAAATTAAGAGCTTTGTAAGCTTATGGATTTCTTTCATAGCCGAACATAAATTTAAATTACAATTAAGTCTATAAATTCTGCTTCTTCAATTCTTTCACCGCGTAATCCGCTGCCCGTGCTGTTAACGCCATGTACGTAATAGAAGGATTCTGGCAGGCAGTTGAAGTCATGCTCGCGCCATCGGTAACAAATACATTTTTTACGGCATGCAATTGATTCCATCCATTGAGCATCGATGTTTTGGGATCGCGGCCCATGCGACAAGTTCCCATTTCATGAATAGCGAGGCCTGGTGCCTGATGATTATCATAGGCCTGAACATTCTTATATCCAGCAGCATCCAACATTTCCGCTGCTGCATTTACAGCATCTTTCGTCATCGCATCTTCATTGTCGCGCCATTTGCAATCAATAGTTAACAAGGGTATGCCCCACTGATCTTTCTTTTCCTTATCAAGCGTAACCCGATTCTCTGGATGTGGAAGCATCTCCCCCATCGCAGTCATACCAAAGCTCCACGGACCGGGGGTAGTTAATTCATTTTTCAATTCAACTCCAATAGATTCTTCATTCATTCCCCGGCCCCATCCTCCGCGCGAAGCGCCACATGAGTATGCATACCCGCGAACAAAATCCTTTTGCTTATCCTTACCCACATTTCGGAAGCGGGCAAGATAAGTACCTGTGGGTCTGCGACCATAATAATACATATCCTCAAAACCATCGACCATGGCAGTTGCCCGGCCACGATAATTATGATCCATTAAATGACGACCCAGCGTATCGCTGTCATTGCCCAAACCATTTGGAAAACGATCAGAGGTTGAGTTTAATAAAACCAAGGTAGTGTTAAGCGTTGCAGCGTTCAGGAAGATGATCTTCGAATAAAATTCTACCATCTCCTTCGAATTCGTATCGATCACGCGCACACCGGTTGCTTTACCCTTTTGTTCATCATAAATAACAGAGTGCACCACTGAAAAAGGTCTTATCGTAAGATTACCTGTCGCCAATGCGGCTGGTATTGTTGACGAATTACTGCTGAAGTATCCACCAAACGGACAACCGGTCTGGCATTGATTGCGGTACTGACAATTGTTCCTACCTATTTTCTTATGCACATCCTGTGCCTGCGAAAGATTGGCTGTGCGACTGATAATATAATAACGATCTGGATGAGATTTTTTTAACTGATTCATGAAATGCTGTTCTACACAATTCATTTCCATGGGTGGGAGAAACTCACCATCGGGCAGATGTGGTATCCCTTCTTTGCTTCCACTAACGCCAACAAATTTTTCAACATAACTATACCAGGGCGCAATATCTTTATATCGAATAGGCCAGTCTACTCCAATCCCATCCTTTGCATTCGCCTCAAAATCAAGATCGCTCCAGCGCTGCACCCAACGGGCCCATAACAATGACTTACCACCTACCTGGTAGCCGCGCACCCAATCAAAAGGTTTTTCCTGATTGTAAGGATGATCACTATCCTTAATAAAGAAATGACCCGAGGATTCATTAAAGGCATAATCAACTTTGCGTTGTATGGGGCTCTCATCATAAGCCGATAAGGTAAGGCGATTGCGATGAGGATACTCCCAGGGATTCTTGCTGGTCGTGGGATAGTCTTTAATGTGCTCCACATTACGGCCCCGGTCAAGCAACAACACTTTCAACCCTTTTTCACAAAGTTCTTTGGCAGCCCAGCCGCCACTTATTCCCGATCCCACCACAATGGCATCGTATGTCATTTTATCTTTTGTATCCCCCTGTAAGTACATAATCATGGATTTAAGAATCCAATTTACACAGGAAGAGCATGGGAACAAACGTCCTGGTATCCGCTCATCTAATTTTATGCACTCGATTTAAATCCATCTATTCACCCACCTGTGAAACTTTTTGGTAGCTAAAGCATCTTCTATGCCTTAGTTCCTGAAAATAGACATAAATTAATAACGCAAAGACTAACCCAGCACTATGTCTATTAAAGTGGCTATCCGGCATCAGACGTTTTATACCTACGATCGACCCGTAAATTTATCTCCACATACCTTCCGGCTTCGGCCCGCTCCGCATTGTCGTACCCCTATTTTATCCTACTCATTAAAAATCAAACCCGAAGATCATTTTATTAACTGGCAACAGGATCCTTTTGGAAATATGCTGGCCCGGGTGGTCTTCCCAAATAAAACAACCAAGCTGCATTTTGAGGTGGAGGTAATTGCAGATATGGTAGTGATTAACCCTTTTGACTTCTTCGTTGAAAAGTATGCCGATGACTTTCCGTTTGTTTACAATCATCAATTAAAAAAGGAACTCTACCCCTACTTTGAAATCAATGAAACCGGACCACTTCTCCAGCAATGGATAAAATCAATTGATATCAGCAAGAAAGCAATTATTCCGTTTCTCGTGGGGTTAAATCAGGATTTATGGAAACACACACAATACACTGTACGGCTTGAGCCGGGCATTCAAACCTGTGAACAAACTCTTGGTTTACGTTCAGGTTCTTGTCGTGATTCTGCGTGGCTGCTCGTCCAAATATTAAGACATCTTGGTTTGGCTGCACGATTTGCATCGGGCTATCTGATTCAATTGAAGGCCGATATAAAAGCGCTCGATGGTCCTTCGGGAACTGAAAAAGATTTTACTGATCTGCACGCCTGGGCCGAAGTATTTATTCCCGGTGCCGGCTGGATTGGTCTTGATCCAACGTCCGGATTGTTTGCGGGTGAAGGACACATTCCACTTTGTTGCACACCCGATCCTATCAGTGCGGCTCCCGTTACCGGGATGACGGATGTTTGTGAAGTAGCCTTTGATTTTAAAAATGAAGTCTTCCGCATTCACGAAGATCCGCGAGTTACCAAACCGTATTCCGATGAACAATGGGCAACCATTTTCGCCCTCGGGAATAAAGTAGATGAAGATCTACAAACAGGTGATGTTCGCATGACCATGGGTGGTGAGCCTACGTTTGTTTCTGTGGATGACATGGAGGGTAAAGAATGGAACACAGCAGCGGATGGTCCGCTCAAAAGAAAACTGGGAGGCCAACTGATCAAGCGATTAAAAAATGCTTTCAGCAAAGGAGCGTTCATTCACAAAGGGCAGGGAAAATGGTATCCGGGTGAACCGCTTCCGCGCTGGCAATATGCAGCCATCTGGCGGAATGATGGATTGCCGATCTGGAAAAATGAATCATTACTTGATCTGGATGATGAACCTTCCAACTATACTATTGAAGACGCCAACCGATTGGCAAAAGAACTGACCAGGTTTTTGAATCTCCCTGAAGAACATATTCATCCAGCCATGGAAGATGCGTTTTACTTTCTGTGGGAAGAAAACAAAGTGCCCATTAACATCGATCCCTATAAGTCAAACCTGAATGATCCACTCGAGCGCCAAAAATTAAGTCAACTGCTTGCGAAAGGATTGAACACTCCGGTAGGGTATGTCATTCCTATGGAATGGAATCATTGGAATAACCGTTGGATTTCGAGTGCGTGGCAGTTCAGAAACAATTACCTCATTTTGCTTCCTGGAAATTCTGCTATTGGCTTACGTCTCCCGTTAAAGTCGCTGGCCTATATGAGCGATTTGAAAATGCAGAAGCCTGTGGAGCGGAGTCCGTTTGAAGAACTCTCGGCATTAGAAAACTTTAAGGATAAGATTAATAACCGGTACAATCAACCGATTCTAAACCAGGAGATGCCGCGCGAGTTCTTTCAGAAAGCATATCCCGAAGAGGAAGAAGAAAAAGATTCTGCGAAATCGAAAAAGAAGAAAGAGCCAGAGGTTAAGACAGAAACTACGTTTGATACTTTCATTGTTAAAACCGCCTTGTGTATTGAACCCCGCGATGGAAAGCTTTACCTGTTTATGCCTCCGCTGCAGTACCTCGAGCATTATATCGACCTGTTAACTTCCATTGAAGCGGCCACAGAAAAATTAAATCTGAAAGTAATCATCGAAGGATACGAGCCACCCTTTGATTACCGCGTTACCAAACTTTCTGTATCGCCCGATCCGGGTGTGCTGGAAGTAAATATTCATCCGGCCAAGACCTGGAAGCAATTGGTCAACAACTATGATATCCTTTTTGAACAGGCGCGACTGAGTCGGCTCGGTAGTGAAAAATTCATGCTCGATGGAAAACATACTGGCACCGGAGGTGGCAATCACATTACCATTGGAGGAAGTACGCCCGCAGACAGTCCGTTACTTAGACGACCAGATTTACTTCGAAGTCTGATTACGTATTGGCAACATCATCCGGGCTTATCGTATTTATTTTCGTCCCAGTTTGTCGGACCAACCAGTCAGGCACCACGGGTGGATGAAGGTCGTCAGGAAATTCTATATGAACTTGAAATTGCCTTTAGTCAGATCCCGGAAGGTATAGAGGTTCCCTTCTGGTTAGTAGATCGCTTGTTTAGAAATCTTTTGATTGATATCACCGGCAATACGCATCGTGCTGAATTCTGCATCGACAAATTATATTCACCCGATAGTTCAACCGGTCGCTTGGGAATACTGGAACTCCGTGGATTCGATATGCCCCCCAGCAAAGAGATGTGCATTGTGCAGTTGTTGCTGATCCGATGCATCGTAGCCATGATGTGGAAGAAACCGTATAAACAGAAACTGATTCGTTGGGGAACCGAGTTGTATGATAAGTTCATGATTCATCATTATGTACAACAAGATCTGGAGGAAGTAATGAAAGATTTACAGGAAGCTGGTTATCCCTTTCAAACTGCCTGGCTGGAAACATTCTTTGAATTTCGATTCCCGTTGCACGGAAAAATTATGGTGCAGGATATGGAACTGCTCCTGCGTCAGGGTATTGAGCCCTGGCATGTACTCGGAGAGGAAACCGCCAGCGGAGGTACGGCACGGTTTGTTGATTCATCAGTCGAGCGAATTGAAGTGAAAGTAAAAAACTTTAACATCGACAGGTATCTGGTTGTTTGCAACGGTGCGCCTGTTCCGCTGAAAGAAACCGCTGTCAAAGGTGAGTTCGTTGCCGGAGTTCGTTATCGTGCGTGGAGTCCACCATCAGCATTGCATCCAACATTGGGTACGGATGTACCTTTGGTATTTGATATTGTGGACAAATGGAATTCTCGGGCCATCGGTGGTTGCACCTATCATGTTGCTCATCCCGGTGGAAGAAATTATGATACATTCCCGGTCAACTCCTATGAAGCGGAAGGCCGCAGAATCAGTCGCTTCTGGAATCAGGGCCACACACAAGGAACTTTCAGTCCTTCACCAAACTTTACAGGGATTGCACGATATTTGGAAAAAAGTATGATGCCCCGGAACTTTGATCCGCCTCCAATAAAAATTAGTCCCGAGTATCCAACTACTTTAGACCTACGACAATTTTGATGCAGCCAATGAATCACCCGCAAAACTCATTGTTGGATTCTTTCACACAAGGTTATTTCACAGACCAAACTGTGTTAGACGAATGCTTTAACGCGAATGAGGGAACAAAAGAAAGTTGGAAGCGACTTCTCACCAATATAGAGAACCTGGGTCCGGCCGAATTTAAAAATCGACAACAGGAATTACTCAAGTTGCTCGAAGAAAACGGGGTGACCTACAACGTGTATGGCGATACTAATGGACTAAATAGACCG
>DAOOCD010000216.1:0-6349 GCA_035408225.1 Cyclobacteriaceae bacterium
CAATGCATTTGGGAAGAGAGACATTGAAGCAAATGCCCCTATGCAAAATGATGCAATTTTTAGAATTGCCTCTCAGACAAAAGCGTTGATAAGTGTTGGGATCATGATTTTACAGGAGGAAGGAAAGCTTCTGATAGCTGATCCGGTAGGTAAATACATACCCGAGTTTATGGAAACCACTGTCGCGGAACCCAGAGAAGGTGGCGGCTATGGTATTATAAAAGCCAAACGTCAAATTACCCTTCGTGATTTGCTCACCCATACGGCAGGTATTGGTTATGGAGGTGGCCTGGCCGCTGACAAATGGAAAGAGGCAGGCATTCAGGGTTGGTATTTTGCGGATAGGGATGAACCTGTGGGTGCCACTATAGCAAGAATGGCTAAGCTTCCTATGGATGAGCAGCCGGGCGAAAAATTTGTTTATGGATATAATACGGATATACTTGGAGTTGTCATTGAAAAAGTTTCCGGAAAATCGTTAGAAGAATTTATTACCGCTAGAATACTTACCCCGCTGGGTATGAAGGACACTCATTTTTATTTACCACAAAACAAAGTGAATCGCCTTGCTGCCGTGTATTCAGCGTATGCGGATAAACCTCTTGAGCGTTCACCGGACCCGGGTGGCATGGTAGGTCAGGGTGCTTATGTTAACGGACCAAGAAAAAGTTTTTCGGGTGGTGCGGGGTTGCTTTCAACGGCTGCAGATTATGCCAGGTTTCTTCAAATGATGCTTAACAAAGGAACTCTCAATGGTAATCGTATTCTTGCACCCAGCACGGTAGAATTAATGACGGTAAGTCATTTGGGTGAGATTAAATACAGTTGGGGTGGTGGTATTGGCTTTGGTCTTGGCTTTTCTGTTTGCGAAGACTTGGGTGATCGCGGTGTGCCAGGCTCTGTAGGTGAGTATGGTTGGGGTGGTGCCTATGGATCTAGCTATTGGGTTGATCCTAAAGAAGACATGGTAATCGTTTATTTTAAGCAACTAACACCAACCAATAATCTGGATGATCAGAGTAAACTTCGCACACTGATTTATCAGGCTATTGTTAAATGATGAACAAAGCTTAGTCTTCTGGAAAAGGTATGTAAACGAAACTGGTGAACTCTTTATCTACTACAAATAGGCAACAAAATTCATCTGGATCTTTGTAGGTGGTTTTGAATTCTTCCTCTTTATCAACAGCCACCAACTCACGCTGAACAAATTCATTTAGGAAAGAAGCGTAGTAATTCCAAACAAGATTTAATGGTGCGCTGGGGATTAATAATTGCCCGATTGGCAATTCTTCTTTAGAGATTGGAAAGATCGGAAAATCAAAACCTCCCTTGCGGATTTGATAGGAGGCCTCCTTTAAGGTATCAGACACTTTTACAAAGTCTTGTGAAATCGTGCCGAGGTATTTACCACTTAGCTCAGGATCGTTGAACATGATTAACTTGATGTTAGCTTTGCAAAACTAATCAACCTTGATCTTTGATCTAATAAATTTCTCACTCATTTGTTGGAGCTCAGGAAAGAACCTCGAAAACTCATCTTCAAATTCTGTATAATACTTTTGTAGGTCAAGGGATGCTTCATGCATGTTGGATTCATAAGGAGTTCTTCGTGACATCCCGCTTAAGGCCGAATGAATTCCTTCTATGCGAGAATAATTGTATAACCAATTTCCTTTTATAATATGAGGTAATAAGCTCTGAACCCTGCCTGGCAGCTGAGCTTCGTACTTGTTTAATATAGCATAAGCCTCCAGTGCAAAGAGATCCAGTGGATTACTAGCATAAGCTTGCCAGTTTTTAGCCAGAAAGTGATCGTAGAACATATCAACGATTACAGGTGAATAATGTCGGTATTTGGGTCGAAGCCTTACCTTGCTCTCCATCACTACGGAATGACTATCTGTAAACTCATCAATTTCTCGATGAAGCTCAATACCGAGTGCTATGTTGGATTTAAATTGATCATAAATGTTTTTGCCCCGCACAAAATCCCCAATAAAATTTCCCACCATTATTTCAGGATCATTGCCAGAAAGAAAGAGATGCGCAAGAAAATTCACAGTGATACTTATTTAGGCGGTATGTAAGATAGTCGGAATTTCGGTTATTTTTACCAGGCAACCTTTATCCAATTTTACTTTATGATTGTTCTTGAGCAGCTCAAATTGCTGGTTAACCTGGCACGGATTGATGGCGATATGGCTAGTAAAGAAAGAGAGTACATAATTACTATCGGTAAAGCACATGGATTCCCTGAATCATCTGTAGAAACCCTTTTTTATGGTTCGCATGATACAATTATTGCTAAGGACCTTTCTCCTGATCAGCGCTTCAATTATATTTTCAATATAGTACAGCTCATGAAGATTGATGAACGATTATATGAAGATGAAATAAAATTCTGTGCTGGCATTGCGGCCCGGCTGGGATATAAGCCGGAAGTTATGGTCGAACTCATGTTGAAAATTAAGATCGGTGAAATGGATCAAAAAGAGAAGGATACACTAAAAGAGTTGACCAACCGATATCTTATCAATTCCTGAATCATCGCAATTCAAGCTCTATTATTTTAAATCAAAATTTTACATATGAAAAAACTTGTACTTTTTCTTTTAGTATCTGGCTTTGCAAATGCAACCATTGCTCAACGAACACTTATTCATTGTGGTAATCTGATCAATGGAAAAACAAAGGAAATTCAAAGTCAGGTAACGATTGTTGTGGAAGGAACTAAAATTCTTTCAGTAGACAAGGGTTTTAGTAAGCCAGGTAAGGATGATAAGCTGATTGATCTAAGTAAGAAGATTGTGATGCCAGGCCTTATTGACATGCACGTACACATTGAAAGTGAAACCAGTAAAGACGCTTTAGTAAAGAGATACACACAGAATGAAGCGGATGTTGCTTTTCAATCCACCATTTATGCCCGTAAAACCATAATGGCTGGATTCACCACCGTTCGTGATTGCGGAGGTTCTGGTGTGAATATTTCATTACGCAATGCAGTTAATATGGGCACGATTGTAGGCCCAAGAATTTTCACCGCAGGAAAGGGGATTGCAACTACGGGAGGTCATGGTGATCCTACTAATGGAAGTCGCAAGGACTTAATGGGCGATCCTGGACCTAAGGAAGGAGTTATTAACGGACCTGAAGATGCACGAAAGGCTGTACGCCAGCGATATAAAGATGGGGCCGACTTTATTAAAATTACAGCTACGGGCGGGGTGCTAAGTGTTGCTAAAGACGGCAGCGGTCCTCAGTTTACTCAGGAAGAAGTGAATGCCATTGTTGAAGCTGCTAAAGATTATGGTTTTCATACGGCAGCGCATGCACATGGTGCAGAAGGAATGAAACGTGCTGTGCTGGCCGGTATCACTACCATTGAACATGGTACCCTAATGAGCGAAGAAGTAATGGATCTGATGAAGAAAATGGGAACCTATCATGTGCCCACCATTATTGCCGGCAGATCTGCCGCGGAATACGCTAAGATTCCAGGTTACTATCATCCACTGGTGGCACCAAAGGCGATTGAGATAGGTTCGAAAATTCAGGAAAACTTTAGCAAAGCGTATAAGCGCGGAGTTAAGATGGCGTTTGGTACTGATGCTGGCGTGTATCCTCATGGAGAAAATGCGCGTGAATTTGGTTATATGGTAGAAGGCGGTATGCCTGCCATTGAAGCATTATTGAGCGCGATGCAAATCAATGCCGACATTTTGGATTATGGCGACAAAATTGGTTCAATTGAGCCCGGCAAACTGGCTGATATCGTTGCAGTGAATGAAGACCCAACAAAAAATATTAAAACCATGGAGAAGGTGATCTTTGTAATGAAGGATGGCGTGGTGTATAAAAGCGAGTAGATATGTATAGTAGAATTCCAGATTAATGTCGCTGTCTTAAAAGTAATTTTCAACTGTCAGCCTGGACCTGCCTGTTCAGCCAATTGGCGGATTCGGCTTTCCACGAGCTCAACCTGACAACTTAAATGGCTTGAGACAGCCTCATTTTTGTAATCCTCATGACTTAGTTAAGCCTAACTTTTCAAAAACACTGGTTGAATTAGAACAAACCGGAACCATTGTAAACCCTCATTTTTGGCTACCTTTGCGCCTAAAATCCATAGAAAGAAATGACGGGAATGGAGAACATCCGCAATTTTTGCATAATAGCCCATATCGATCACGGCAAAAGCACCCTGGCCGACCGCCTTTTAGAGTTCACGGGAACACTAACTGGTCGCCAAATGCAAGCTCAGGTACTCGACAACATGGATCTGGAGCGGGAAAAGGGCATTACAATTAAGTCGCACGCCATACAAATGACCTATAAGTTTGGGGGTAAGGAATATATCCTCAATTTAATTGATACCCCGGGCCACGTAGACTTCTCGTATGAGGTTTCCCGTTCCATTGCTGCCTGCGAAGGCGCTTTATTAATTGTGGATGCTGCACAGGGTATTCAGGCTCAAACAATTTCAAATCTATATTTAGCGCTCGATCATAATCTTGAAATCATTCCGGTGCTCAACAAAATTGATTTACCGGCAGCTATGCCCGAAGAAGTAACAGATCAGATTGTTGACTTGATCGGTTGTGATCGGGATTCTGTATTGAAAGCAAGTGCCAAAGAAGGCAAAGGCATTGAAGAAATTTTAAAGGCCGTGATTGAACGTGTTCCACCGCCAAAGGGAGATCCCAAAGCTCCACTTCAGGCGATGATTTTTGATTCAGTATTCAATTCCTTTAGAGGGATTGAAGTAATCTTCCGCGTGTTCAATGGCACCATGCGTAAGAATGATCTGGTGAAATTTGTAAATGCCGATAAGCAATACGGTGCTGATGAAATTGGTGTTCTGAAGTTAGATAAGTTTCCTCAAAACGAAATCAGTGCCGGTAATGTTGGGTATCTGATTTCAGGTATTAAAGTAGCAAAGGAAGTGAAGGTGGGTGATACGATCACACTCGTGAGCAACCCGGGTGAAGCGATCAAGGGTTTTGAAGATGTAAAACCCATGGTGTTTGCAGGTATCTATCCGGTGGATACTTCTGAGTTTGAAGAATTGCGTGCATCAATGGAGAAGCTTCAGCTCAATGATGCATCACTGGTTTGGGAACCGGAAACATCAGCGGCCTTAGGTTTTGGATTCCGTTGCGGATTTCTCGGACTGCTTCATATGGAAATTATCCAGGAGCGTTTGGAACGAGAGTTCAACATGACGGTGATTACCACCGTGCCTTCAGTACAGTTCAAGGCAATGCTCACCAATGGAAAAATGATTGAAATCAACGCGCCTTCTGAAATGCCAGATCCCACTACGGTGGATTATATAAATGAGCCTTTCATTCGCGCACAGATAATCACCAAGTCAGAATTCATCGGTCCGATAATTGGGCTATGCATGGATAGACGCGGGTTGATTAAGAACCAGCAGTACCTTACTTCAGACCGCGTTGAGTTGACGTTTGAAATGCCGTTGGCGGAAATTGTTTTTGACTTCTTCGATAAGCTTAAAACTATCTCTAAAGGATATGCTTCTCTGGACTACACCCTTATTGACTGGCGCGAAAGTGACATGGTGAAGCTGGATGTGCAGTTGAATGGCGAAAAGATTGATGCACTCTCTGCTATTGTTCATCGGGGTAAGGCCCAGGAGTGGGGAAGGAAATTGTGTGAGAAATTGAAAGAGCTTATCCCACGCCATATGTTTGAAGTGGCCATACAAGCAGCCATCGGTCAAAAAATTGTTGCCCGCGAAACATTGAGTGCTATCCGGAAAAACGTGTTGGCTAAATGTTATGGCGGTGATATTTCGCGTAAGCGTAAACTGTTGGAAAAACAAAAGAAAGGGAAGAAGCGCATGCGGCAGGTAGGTAATGTAGAGATTCCTCAGGAAGCATTTATGGCAGTGTTAAAAATTGAATAGTTTGTCGATGACTGAAACACAAAACTATACGCTCATTGATGGTCGTAAAATCTCGACCGACATTAAGAAAGAAATTTCAGATAAGGTTGCTATACGTAAGCAGGAGGGAAAGAAGATACCTCACTTAGCAATCATTCTGGTCGGTGATGATGGCGCCAGCCAGACGTACGTAGATCATAAAGTAAAGGCATGCAAAGAAGTTGGGTTTCATTATACGATGATGCGCTTTGCGGATACCATCAGCGAAGATAAACTGATGAAACACATCGATCAGGTAAATCGTGATGAAGATGTGGATGGCTTTATTGTACAGTTGCCATTGCCACCCACTATTTCGGTGGAGCGAATCACCGAGAAAATTCGTCCGGATAAAGATGTGGATGGATTCACCAATCGCAACTTTGGAAGTATCGT
>DAOOCD010000217.1:0-4542 GCA_035408225.1 Cyclobacteriaceae bacterium
TACAGATTCAAATTTCTTTGGGGGCAGCAATGAAGACTTGATTGAAGCACGTAGATTGAATACCTGTCCGATCTTGCGCAAAGATTTCGTGGTAGATGAATATCAAATCATAGAAGCCAAGTCGATCGGGGCCGATGCAATTTTGTTGATCGCTGCGGCACTGGAACCGGCACGTCTTCACGCGTTGGCAAAAATGGCCCGGTCGCTGCAATTGGAAATTTTGATGGAGGTTCATAATGAAAAGGAACTTTTGGATAATCTGACGGCTGATATTGATTTGATCGGGGTAAATAATCGCGACCTCAAAACGTTTAAGATGGATATAGAAATCTCGAAACGATTGTCAGATAAAATTCCATCAGGGTTGGTGAAAGTATCGGAAAGCGGAATAGAAAAGCCGGAAACAATTCTTGAATTGAAACGGTATGGATACCACGGTTTCCTGATGGGGCAGAATTTTATGCAGCATGCACAGCCAGAGAAAGCATGTCTTGAATTTGTGACTGAATTGAAACGATTGGAAATGAAAAAGTAGAATGAAGAGACAGTCAACCATAAAGATCAAAATCTGCGGTATGAAAGAGTCTGCAAACATCGTGGCGGTGAGTGCCCTGGCTCCTGATTATCTGGGATTTATTTTTTATGAGCATACCCCGCGTTTTGTGGGTCGCGAATTTAACATGCCAGAAATTCCATCATCGATTAAACGGGTGGGAGTCTTTGTAAATGAATCCATTGTTGAAATCCTGAATAAAGTAAAGCGATACCGGTTGGATTTTGTGCAGTTGCATGGCGATGAATCAGTAGGTCTTTGTAATAAATTGAATCACGAAGGAATTTCAGTGATTAAGGTATTCCGCGTAAGCGATGATTTTGATTTTACTAAAACGCAGGAATTTGAAGATGTGTCGGAATATTTTCTGTTCGATACACAAGGAAAGAAGTATGGAGGTAATGCAGAAAAGTTTAATTGGCAGGTGTTGAAAAAGTATAATCAAAACGTGCCATTCTTTTTAAGTGGCGGTATTAAACCGGAAGACACAGAGAAAATACTTCAATTAAAGGATCTTAATCTCCACGCCATCGATATAAATAGTGGAGTTGAAGAAGCTCCCGGAAAGAAGGACCTGAATAAAGTGTCGTTAATCATTAATTCATTAACCATTAATAATTAATAAAGGGTATGAAATTTCAAGTAGATCAACGTGGCTATTACGGACAGTTTGGAGGGGCCTACATTCCTGAAATGTTGTATCCAAATGTAGAAGAGCTTCGGGAAAAGTATTTGGACATCATTTATGAGCAGGGGTTTCAGGCTGAATTTAATGACCTGTTAAAAAACTATGTAGGCCGACCAACACCTCTTTACCTGGCAAGGCGATTGTCTGAAAAGTACAAGGCTGCTATTTATCTGAAACGTGAAGACCTGTGCCATACAGGCGCTCATAAAATCAATAATACCATTGGTCAGATTTTGTTGGCTAAACGATTAGGTAAGAAGAAAATTATTGCTGAGACAGGCGCTGGTCAGCATGGCGTAGCCACTGCCACCGTGTGCGCATTGATGGGTATGGAGTGTATGGTGTATATGGGTAAGCACGATATGGAGCGGCAAAAGCCGAACGTAGAGCGTATGCGGATTTTAGGAACGAAAGTGGTTGCAGCGCTGAGTGGAAGCATGACCTTGAAGGATGCAACCAATGAAGCGATGCGGCATTGGATTAATAACCCCTCCGATACACATTATATTATTGGTTCAGTAGTTGGGCCCCATCCTTACCCCGACATGGTGGCCCGATTCCAATCCGTAATCAGCGATGAAATTAAAAAGCAGTTACAACTTGAAATTGGTAATCCATATCCTGACTATGTAATCGCTTGCGTTGGAGGTGGCAGCAATGCAGCCGGGGCATTTTATCATTTTCTTGATGATGAACATGTTCAACTTATCGGGGTAGAAGCAGCAGGTAAAGGTGTGGACTCAGGGGAGTCAGCTGCTACAACGGTGTTGGGTAAAGTAGGTATTCTGCATGGTAGCAAATCATTGCTGATGCAAACGGAAGATGGCCAGGTAGTAGAACCGTATTCAATTTCAGCTGGCTTGGATTACCCGGGTATTGGTCCGATGCATGCCCATTTGTTTGAAACAGGCCGGGTTCAGTTTTTAAGCGCAACGGATGAGGAAGCCATGAATGCAGGTATTGAATTAAGCAGGATGGAAGGAATAATCCCCGCGATTGAGTCTGCGCATGCAGTGGCCGTTCTGGGTAAAATGGATTTAAATCCGGATGATGTAGTAGTAATTAATCTTTCGGGCCGTGGTGACAAGGACCTGGAAACTTATATTCGTTGGGGTAAGTATTAATTTCTAAGCATGGGCGGGGCTGACCAAAAGGTCAAAATATGAATCGAAGTGTCATTCCGGGCTTGACCCGGAATCCCGAATTGTGTGTATTCATCGGGATCGCCCTGATCCATAGGGGCGATGACAGATTGACTTTTTAGTCAGCCCCGTCTATCTTTCTTTTTGCGTTATTGCGCCTTTGTTGTAATAAAATCGATAAGATATTGTATTACAAAGTTTTTAATAGGCCCGAATGATTTAAGTAAGAAGGCTGAAAAACATAAGAAATGAAAATCACTTTGAATGTAGTAGCAATACTGTTTCTCTTCGTGGGAAGTTGCAAACAGGTCGAAAAGGAGTCTGGGCTGGACCCCGTTGCTTACCAGCAAGAGATTAATCAATGGCATCAGAAAAGAATAGATGAGTTGAAGAGCGAAACCGGATGGCTTAACCTGGCCGGATTGTTCTGGCTTAAAGAAGGAATCAACACCTTTGGTAGTGATAAATCGAATGATCTGGTTTTTCCGGAAGGTAAGATTGCCCCGAAAGCTGGCTTCTTTCTGGTAAAGAATGGAGTAGTTCAGATGAATGTAATGGCCGAGGTAAAAGTTACGAAGGATAGCTTGGTAGTTAAAGAAGAAATTATTTTTCATCCTGACTCAGCAAAAAATGCCACGCTTACTCACGGTTCGTTGCAGTGGTTCGTGATCAAACGCGATGATCAGGTGGGAATCCGGTTGCGAGACTTACAGAGTAAAGGAGTAGAAGAGTTCTCAGGTATTGAACGTTATGAAGTAGATCCGGCCTGGCGGGTAGAGGCAACTCTGGAAGGTTCCCCCACACCGAAAAAAATTAGCATCACCAATGTATTGGGACAAACAACTGATCAGGTTTCTCCCGGCACTTTGGTTTTTGAACTCGATGGCCAAACCTACAAGCTGGATGCGTTGGAAAGTGGCAACGATGAATTATTTATCATCTTTGGTGATCCAACGAATGAAAATGAAACCTATCCTTCCGGTCGTTATTTGTATGCTAAAATTCCGGATGCCAAAGGGAAAACGATAGTTGATTTTAATCAGTCGATCAATCCACCTTGTGCTTTTACTCCCTTTGCCACCTGTCCACTACCGCCACCACAAAATGTGTTGCCGATAGCAATCCGGTCTGGTGAAAAAAATTATAAAGGCGCTCACTAATAGTATGAAAAATCGCATCACATCTCTTTTCGATTCAAAGAAGAAAAATATCCTCTCCGTATTTTTTACAGCAGGATTTCCATCCTTAAACGATACTGTGTCCATCGCGTGCGGGTTGGAGGCTGCAGGTGTTGATATGATTGAAATTGGCATTCCGTTTTCCGATCCGATTGCCGATGGACCCACCATTCAGGAAAGCAATAAGATAGCCCTTGATCAGGGAATGAATGTTTCTTTATTATTAAAACAAGTGACTGCATTACGACCACTGATAAAAATGCCTATTGTGCTGATGGGCTATCTTAATCCGGTAATGCAATACGGCATCGAAAAATTCTGTAAGGATGCTGCCCATGCCGGTGTGGATGGTTTGATTCTTCCTGATCTTCCCCTGGAAGAGTATCTAACCTATTATAAAGACTTGACCGAATCATTAAATCTAAGCGTTTCATTTTTGATCTCACCTACCACCTCTGAAAAACGAATCCGGCAGATTGATTCCCTGAGCACAGGATTCATCTATGCAGTTTCGTCTTCAAGTACCACAGGTGCCAGAACTGAATTTTCCGAGGAACAGTGTGCCTATTTCAAACGGCTTCACGAAATGAAGTTAAAACATCCCTGCTTGATTGGTTTTGGAATCTCTAATAAAAAAACATACTCTCAGGCATGCGAATATGCAGCAGGCGCTATTGTTGGAAGTTCATTTATTACAACCCTTAAAGCCAGCAAGGATCTGAAGTCCGACATTCCTGAATTTGTCCGTTCACTGCTTTCATAATACTGGTATCCCTATTACATCATCCCTCTTTAAAAAAATGTTGTCATTCTGGGCATGCCTTAGGGTTGGCAGTTGCAAGGGCAGGCGTGACCAGGAATCCCGTGAATAGAGACTAGGTTTATTTTTATATAGCTGAATCATTTAACCCCGCAGGGGTTTAATGTTGATAACCCTATTACAACATCCCTCTTAAAAAAAATGTTGTCATTCCGGGCATG
>DAOOCD010000217.1:4642-6240 GCA_035408225.1 Cyclobacteriaceae bacterium
TAAAGACCAGGTTTATTTTTTATATAGCCAATCAATTAACCCCGTAGGGGTTTAACAGATTAAATTAAGAATCCACATCGTCTTGGTGCGAAAGACGTGTATTGAATTAGATCAGCCAATTTTATCCAGCCGAATCAATTAACCCCGCAAGATTGTAGTATTGATAACCCTATTACAACATCCCTCTTAAAAAAAATGTTGTCATTCCGGGCATGCCTTAGGGTAGACATTTGCAAGGACAGGCATGACCCGGAATCCCGTGAATAAGGACGAGGTTTATTTTTTATATAGCCGAATCAATTAACCCCGTAGGGGTTTAATATTGGTAGCCACGGATTTAATCCGTGGGATAATACGAATAGAATAGACCTCGCGCCACAGCAAAGATTTAACTAAGTATCCAAAAACATCTTGGCGCGAAAAGCGAACATTGAATAGATCAGGCATATTGTCTTTAACTTCCAAGGACGCACAAATCATCTGCCCTCTGATTAATCTAAATAAAAAGCCCCGGCAAACTGTCAGGGCTTTCTGTTAACAACCTTCGAATGTGGCACACGTCATTTTGAAAAACAGGCAGGTTCTTTAAAGAGCCTCAAAGATCGTGTGTGTTCGCTGGTTGCTTTGATTGCTAACTGGTTTACTTAATGAACTGCAATTTCCTTTCTGGGTGGCACTTTGGTAAGTACTTTCTTACCGAGTTGCAACTTCAGAATTCCATTTTCATAGTTAGCAACGATTTTCTCATCACTTACATTTTCAGGAAGCGTAAACGAACGGGCAAAAGACTGATAATTGAACTCTCTGCGAGTAAAGTCTTTCTCCTTTTCTTCCTTTTCAACTTTGTGTTCAGCAGAAATATTAAGAACACCATTTTCTACTGCGATCACAAAATCTTTTTTCTCCATTCCTGGAACAGCCACTTCAACCACAAATTCTTTTTCTAGTTCCGAAATGTTTACTGGTGGTAGCATGGGCACGGATGTTTTTAACAAATCGCTGTCAAAGAAATAACGATCCGTATCAAAGAAGTCGGTCATCCATCGATCATTTAACAACGATGGGAAATTCGATTTTTTCATCAGTTTCATATAACCCTCCTTTTTTTAATTGATATCTAAAGATACTGTATTCATATACCCGAAAACCATGATTACTATCCATATAAGCGAATGATTTTTATCAGAATTGAAAAAAGAAATTCTCGTGCGGGAAAAAATATTTTTTGTGGTGAGTTGAACAATGTATCTACGATTTGCCGGTCAAATATTTTCACCCATTTGGGTTGCCAAAATATTTATATTTGGATGTTTCTAAAATGTAAAAATGCCTGGAAGAACTGCTCAAAATGTAGAACTTGTTAAACCTCTGGATCTTAATCTCCTTTGGAAAGCATTTGAGTTAATGCAGATTTCGAAACACCTGACTGAAACCTATGAACAGAACAGGGAAATTTGTGATAAATATGTTCATTCCACCGCACGGGGCCATGAGGCCATCCAGTTGGCTGCAGGTCTTCAGCTAAAAGAATATGATTACGCAGCTCCTTATTATCGTGATGAAGCCATGTTGCTGGGTATGGGGCTGGAGCCTTATGA
>DAOOCD010000218.1:0-6235 GCA_035408225.1 Cyclobacteriaceae bacterium
ATACAGTGCATTATCTGATAAGGCGGCCTTAAACCTTGGAGTTTACACTACCGATATTGGTTACTTGAGTTCTTATGAAAAGACACAGGAGGCCATCGACTATCTTAACTCAGCCAAAAAACTAGCTGATAATCTGGGAGTTATTGGCACATTTGATATGGACGTACTCCAGCGTTTTGAAAAGAACATTGCCAACAAAGATTCATTGGCCAATATTCTTAATTCAGCCACCCGGTCTAGCGAAAAATATTTAAAGGATAACAGCCGCAATAAGTTGGCAGCCTTGTTACTCACCGGCAGTTTTGTAGAAGGGCTTTACATCTCTACAGGTTTAATCAAGTCATATCCAAAAGATCTCCTACCGGATGACTCCCGTAACCTGGTGCTTACTCCCCTGATGCGCGTTATTCTAGAGCAAGAGAAATCTGTTGATGAATTAGTTGGAATGCTTTCTGGTATGGATCAAGCGGAGCCTATCGGCACCTTATTGAAAGATCTAACTGCGCTTCAGGCAAGCTATAGCGATTTGAATATTGAGGAACAGATCAAAAACAATAAATCAGCACTCGTTCTTACTGATAAGAATTTGATCGAGATCACCAAGATTGTTGAAAAAATCAGAGGTTCTATTGTTGAGTAACATCAATAAGGCCCCGCAAAAAAGGATTAACCCATGGTTAATCCTTTTTTATTACATCAACTATCATACTTTCTTAACTTGAAGAAAACCGTTTAACCTGATCTATGAGTGAACCTGTATTAACCGCCATCATGAGGCTTTTCGCCCTGGTTGCTAAAGAGGACCAGATTACCACACAAGAACGTGATCATATTCAGGTAATGCTTTCTGACCACCTCAGCCAGAAATCTACAGAAAGACACATGCAACTTTTTGATGAGTATGCAATAGAAACATCTGGTAAACTAAGTGCCGCGCAGGAAAGAGATACGATCATTAAAATTTGTCGCTCGATCAATGCAGAAATTGCGCAAAAACAAAAAGTAGTTATTCTTCTGGAACTGATGAGTGTAATCCTGGCTGATGGCGCTATCTCCGATCGGGAACAGAGCCTCGCTATACAAATCTGCGAAGCGCTTAACATATCGACTGATGATTTAGAATTAATAAAGCAATATGTTCTTAGCAAAAAAAGAGAAGATAATGATCATGAAGATATCCTGATCATTGATTCAAAATCCGGTGCCCCGGGAAATTGTAAGCATATTAATCGCGAAGAACTTGACGGGTTTATTTCCATTCTCTTTTTACGAAGTTCTGATACCTTTTTCTTTAAATACGTAGGCAATACCGATGTGTACCTGAATGGAGTTCCTAAAAAACCAGGCAGCATCAATGTTTTTGCCAATGGAAGCACGGTCCGCTGGGATGCATCCGATCCTATTTACTATGGCGAAATTCTTGGTCTTTTTAAAAAACTAATGAACACTGCCCGCACAAGTTTCGAAGCAAAAAAAATCTCTTATCAATTTAAAAACGGCAAACTTGGTTTACGTGAAGTTGATCTTGCTGAAGAATCCGGAAATCTGGTAGCCTTAATGGGTGCCAGTGGTGCAGGTAAGTCCACCTTGATGCATGTGCTCAACGGAACTGAAAAGCCATCGCAAGGACAAGTACTAATCAACGGAATTGATATCTATAAAGAACCCGAGAAGATCGAAGGGGTTATTGGGTTTGTACCACAAGACGATTTACTGATCGAAGACCTTACTGTTTATCAAAACTTATATTTTGCTGCAAAACTCTGTTTCAGTCATCTCAATGAAAAAGAAATTGATGACCTGGTACTAAAAACCCTTAGCGATCTCGGCCTAACTGAAACCAAAGAGCTAACGGTTGGGTCACCCTTACGAAAAACGATTAGCGGAGGCCAACGCAAGCGTCTTAATATTGGATTGGAGTTACTACGCGAACCTGCTGTTTTGTTTGTGGATGAGCCTACTTCCGGCTTATCCTCCCGGGATTCAGAAAACATAATTGATCTCCTGAAAGAATTATCACTCAAGGGCAAACTTGTGTTTGCAGTTATTCACCAGCCTTCCTCCGATATTTTTAAGATGTTTGATAAGTTGGTGATCCTTGACACGGGTGGATACCAAATCTATTATGGCAACCCGGTGGATGCAATCACCTACTTTAAGAAAAATATTAACCTGATAAACAGTGACGAGGGCGAATGCATAACCTGCGGCAATGTAAATCCGGAGCAAATCTTCAACATCATTGAAACAAAAGTTATTAATGAGTTTGGGAATTTTACGGATGAACGAAAATTCTCGCCTGAACAATGGAATCAACAGTATAAAGAGAAAATCAAAATAGCATCTGTCAATACATCTAATCAAGTACCTCATTCTACCCTTCGCATACCCTCGTGGCTTAAACAAATCAAATTATTTGCATTGCGCGATTTACTTGCCAAGCTGAGTAATACACAATATCTGCTTATCAATTTACTGGAGGCTCCCCTGCTCGCTTTTATGCTGGCATTCATCGTTCGCTATTATAATACCGATGACGCCTACAACATCGGCTATGTATTTAGCAAAAACTTAAACATGCCTGCTTATCTTTTCATGAGTGTTATTGTTGCGCTATTTATGGGGCTTACCGTTAGTGCCGAAGAAATTATTCGCGATCGCAAAATCCTGAAGCGTGAAAAATTTCTTCATCTTAGTCACAGCAGCTACCTGCTTTCAAAAATTGGAATTCTCTTTATGATCTCCGCGATCCAAACAGCTTTGTTTGTTGCGGTGGGTAATTCGATGTTGGAAATAAAAGGAATGTTTTTCATCTATTGGGCCATCCTGTTTACTACCTCTTGCTTTGCCAATCTTTTGGGACTAAATATCTCCTCAGCATTTAACTCGGCTGTAACCATTTATATTCTTATCCCCATCTTGTTAATCCCCCAATTAATTTTAAGTGGAGTGGTCGTCAAGTTCGACAAGCTAAATCCCGTAGTAGGAAATACAGCTACTGTGCCATTTGTGGGAGACATTATGGCTTCGCGATGGGCCTTTGAAGCCAGCATGGTAGCTCAATACAAAGACAATGAATTCGAGAAACAATTTTACGAGGACGACAAGGTGATGGCAGATGCCGATTATAAAAAAATCTATTTTATTCCAGCCCTGGAAACGCGGCTTGATTTTGTCAATCTGAATATCAAAAATCCGGCACCCGAAATACGAAAAGAGGTAGAGTCCGACTTAAACTTGCTAAAGCGGGAAATTTCGGAAGAACTTGAATTTGTCGGCAAAACAGACTTCGTTCATATTAATGACTTTACCCTTGAACGATATGACTCGTCCGTATATCAGGAAGCAAGTTTTTTTCTCAGCGCCTTAAAGAAATTTTATATTAACCGGTACAATAAAGCAGATGCGGAAAAAGATAAAAAGATTAATGAACTAACCAGTTCAGCTGAAAAGGAAAAAGACTTTGAAGTCTACCGGAACAGTTATCAGAATGAAGCAATTACTGAATTTGTTAAGAATACGGCAGAATCAAACCGGATCATTGAAAAAGACGGAAAACTGATTCAAAAGATTTTTCCGATTTATAAGAACCCTGATCCCGAGCATATGGTGGATTTTGATGCGCAGTTCTATATGCCTTCCAAACATTTTCTGAACAAAAATATTGATACACTCTATTTTAATTTAGGCGTTATCTGGACGATGACCATACTAATGGCCATCGCTTTATACTACGAACTATTAGGCAAGATGATCAATGGGCTAGGTAATATTTCGAACCCAATACCAAAAAGAATGTAGTTTATCTATGTTTTTTGTGCTCTCAAAAACATTGAATTATCTCACCATGCCCCTGGTGATCATTTGCATATTGCTTCTTCTTTCATGGATACTGAAAAGCAAAAAATGGAAAAATCGGTTCTTTACAAGCGGGATTATCCTGCTTCTGCTCTTGTCAAATGATTTTATATGCAATGAAGTTGTTTTATTGTGGGAGCTACCAGCCACACCTATTAACGAGATAAAAAATAAGTATGAAGTCGGCATTGTACTAACCGGAGTAACTAAAGGTAATATGACCCCGGACGATCGGGTTTATTTTCAGCGCGGGGCCGACCGGGTTACTCATACCCTGCAACTCTATAGAATGGGGATTATAAAAAAAGTACTCGTTTCGGGTGGTAGCGGGTCTTTACTGGAAAGGAGTCGGCAAGAGGCTGATGAAATTGCAGATGCCCTGAAATTAATGGGCATTCCTGAAGAACATATACTCATTGAGAATCAATCCCGTAACACCCATGAATCAGCTGTAGCGGTAAAAAAGATGTTACAGGATTCACTCTCCTCCAATCAGTGTCTTTTAATCACCTCCGCATTTCACATGCGCAGGTCACGGGCTTGTTTTAATAAAACAGGCTGGCGTATGGATACCTTTACAACTGATTTTTTGCATCATGAAAGAAAGTTTACTCCGGATGTGCTCTTTGCTCCGCGCGTAGAATCGCTGTTGAACTGGAATATTATGATCCGCGAATGGGTTGGTATGATTGCCTATAAAATCAGTGGATACATATAAGGCACTTTCATTTACCAATTAACCTCACTATACTTGACTTACAAATAAAAAGCATGCAGAAAAACCAGTTGACGCAATCCCTTTGGCTGCTTCTACTGATCATTGGTTGCCTTCTAGTAGCTTACTTAGTGCCATCGTTCACAGCAGGCCCTGTTTCATTCAAAAAGATAAATCTTTTGGCAGACATACAGGCTGAGCCTGAACCGGATACAATTCCATCAACTTTTGTAGTACAACAAGACACCACTCGCGATAGCACAGTGGTTGAGAGTTTACCGGTAAAAGCAGAGCCACTGCCATTTCCTTGTCCGGAAGGAATAACCTGTCTGGAAGATTATAGCCCAAACAAAAGAGCGATGCAAAAATTTTTTCAAGCGCTTCATCAGGCTAAGTCTAAACCCATACGCATTGCCTTTTATGGTGATTCGTTTATTGAAGGTGATATTCTCTGCGGCAGCTTTCGCGATACCTTGCAAAGTTTGTATGGTGGCCGCGGAGTGGGGTTTGTGCCTTTGGCGTCAGAAGTCACCCAATTCAGAACTACTATTCAACATACCTATTCCAACTGGAATACATACTCCCTGGTTGGTAAGTATAAAGACAACGTTCCCCTGCTGGGTATTTCAGGCTATGCATTTGTTCCGCTCGAACAGAATGAGGTTGAGTATAAACCCGGTCGCAAGCAATTTTATAAGAAGTTCAATACCATTCGCATCTTTTATAAAAATCTGAATCAAACAACCCTGAACTATACCCTCAATGATACCTCCCGGTTTAGCACCAATCTGATTATCTCCGACAGCCTGCAGCAGGCAGTACTAGAAGGCAATACTATTCAATCTGTGAAGTTGCATTTCACGAACCCTGACAGCCTGATTGTTTATGGAGTTAGTTTTGAGGAAAATAAAGGTATCTACATTGACAATTTTGCTATGCGCGGAAATTCCGGAATGAGTCTTTACTCATTATCTCCTGAGCTAGTGAGGCAATTCAACCACTATCAGGATTATAAACTTATCATGCTTCAATATGGATTGAATATGGTAACCGAAACCGATTCTCTAACCTATGAGTCGTATCAGGTAAAAATGATCAGGGTGATCAATCGATTAAAAACAGTATTCCCTGAGGCAAGCATCCTGCTAATTGGTATTAGTGATCGGGGTGGCAACATTGATGGGAAAATTCAGACAATACCCGCGATACCCAGAATGAGGGATGCACAACGCAACATTGCACGTAAAACTCAAATTGCCTTTTGGGATTTGTATACTGCTATGGGTGGTGAAAATACCATGGTAAAATATGTATCAGCCAATCCCCCGTTGGGCGCGAAAGATTATACACACCTGACTTTCCGGGGCGGTCAGAAGATTGCCAAAAAACTATCCGATGCCCTGCTGTATGAACGTAATCGCTATGATAAGAAACCTATTCTTCCTTAGCCTGGTACTCGCATCTGGCCTTGTAAGGGGGCAGGATACAATTGCATATGCGATTGCACCTGCTTATGATTTTATCAAATCGGAAGAAAATGAAATTCATAACTCCGTTTCGATTGCGTCCTTCTTTGAGAAATTATATCAACTTAAGAAGACAAAGAATTCTACCGTTAATATCTTACAGATTGGAGATTCACACATTCAAGCTGATTTTTTA
>DAOOCD010000219.1:0-6185 GCA_035408225.1 Cyclobacteriaceae bacterium
CTACCCGAAGGTGTGCCGGGAGCCTATAAGCTTTTTGCCAATCTTGTTTCCTTGAGCAAGACAAAGAGTCCTGCCCCAACTAAAATAAAGTCGAAAAAATAGATGAGTGATCAGAAGCCGCCCTTATTCAAGAATTGGAGTAGTTGGTATTGGCTTGTACTTGGGGTTATGGCAGCCCAGGTATTGGTCTTCTATTGGATAACCAACCTCTTCTCATGAATCTACTTGATTGGACAATCCTGTTTGGCACTTTAATTTCTATTGTACTGTATGGTACCTGGAAAACACGCGGTGCAAAAAATATCGAGGGCTACCTGAAGGGCGATAACACCATGAAGTGGTGGATGATTGGTGTTTCCATCATGGCCACACAAGCCAGTGCAGTTACTTTTCTATCTACTCCGGGGCAGGCAATGGAAGATGGAATGCGTTTTCTGCAATTCTATTTTGGATTACCCCTGGCGATGGTAATCATTTCGGTAACCATGGTACCGATCTACTACCGATTGAAAGTATATACAGCCTATGAATATCTTGAAACACGATTTGATCTTAAAACGAGAACACTCGCTGCCGGATTGTTTCTGATGCTTCGTGGGCTATCAGCCGGAATTACACTCTTTGCGCCTGCAATCGTTCTGTCAACAATTTTGGGTTGGAACATTTTTGTAACAACAGCCTTGATTGGATTATTTGTTATCATTTACACGGTTTCGGGGGGAACCAAGGCAGTAAGCCTTACCCAGCGCACCCAAATGACGATCATTATGGGGGGAATGATTTTGGCTGGTGTAATGGCGTACCGGTTATTACCCTCACATATTTCCTTTGGAGATACACTTCAGATTGCCGGTGAATTAGGAAAGCTCAACATAGTGACTACTGATTTTAGTTTAAGTGACAGATTCAACATCTGGTCCGGCTTACTGGCTTCCACATTTTTATTCCTTTCGTATTTTGGTACTGATCAGTCGCAGGTTTCACGATACCTGGGTGGCAAGTCACTAACCGAGAGCAGGATGGGATTAATTTTCAATGGCCTGCTCAAAATACCGATGCAGTTTATGATTCTCTTTATTGGAGTACTCGTCTTTGTATTTTACCTCTTTAACCAACCTCCTGTATTTCACAACCAACCCCTAAAGAACAGCGTTGCAAAAACGGTTTATGCCGATACGCTCAAAAATCTTGAGGAGAAGTACTCAGGTATTTATCAGCAAAAACAAAAGGCCGTAACAAATCTTGTTACAGGAATCCAGCAGGACAACCAGGCTTTGGTTGAAGAATCAAAACTAAATTATTATCACGCAAAAAAGAGAGAAGACAGCATTCGTACCAAAGTGAAGAAAACCATTTCGGCAGCGCTGCCTGCTGCAAAAACACAGGATCGCGACTATATGTTTTTGAATTTTGTATTGAGTTATTTACCCCACGGCATTATTGGATTGTTGCTGGCCGTTATGTTTTCAGCGGCTATGTCTTCTATGGCCTCAGAACTAAATGCACTTGCCTCTACTACAACGGTTGATATCTACAAACGTTCTTTCAAACAGGAAGCATCACCGCTTCATTACTTACGGGCTTCCCGCTTTTTTACAATTATGTGGGCTTTGATTGCTATGGCCTTTGCTATGTTGGCCAATCAGGCTGAGAACCTGATCCAGTTTGTGAACATTGTAGGTTCACTTTTTTACGGCACTATACTTGGGATATTTCTTGTGGCCTTTTATCTAAAATCAGTTAAAAGCAATGCCGTATTTATTGCTGCATTAGTGGGGGAGGCATCCGTGTTGCTGTGCTACTTCTTTTATTACGATGAGATAGCCTTTCTCTATTATAATATCATTGGCTGTGTGTTAGTCGTGGCCACAGCCTTAATCCTACAACTTTTTACTCCAGGGGAAGAAATAAAAAAGGCTCCGAAATAATCGGAGCCTTCTTTTGAATTTGATTGTATGATTATTTTAATGACTTCTGAAGTTCTTCATTCATCATTTGATAATCTCGGTTATTAGCTGCCTTGGCACCTTCCCATGAAGCTTTTGAAGTCGCTAGTGCACCAGCCTTGTCACCAAGTCCTTTTTGGATTTTGGCTTTCTGATACAATTGCCAGAACTGAGGGTTTGCGTTTCCTTCCAATGCTTTGTTCATCCATTCCAATGCCTGCTTTAAATCCTTACCATTTTCAAGGTAGTATACAGCCGCATTGTAGTAGTTATTCGGATTCACTTTAGTATTAGCCTCAATCGACTTCATTACCTTGGCATCAAAATCAGCTACGATCGTGAATTTCACCGAAGTGTTCTCCCAGGCAATTTGCACTTTGGCTGATTTGTTGTCGGCAGTAATATCACCAATGCTTACAGTAAACGTTTCAACCCGTTCAGTAAGTTTTTCTGACTTTACTTTAAAGTTGGCAGCTTCCTGCGCTTTATCATAACCATCTGTGTTACCACCTAATTTAATATCCTTATATAATGAAACTGTCCAATCAGTAGCACCTGGCCATGAGAAGATTAAGTACTCGCCTTTAGGGACAGCAATACCTTCTACTTTAACATCATCACTGAACGTGATTTTGGTACCTGCGTTGGCGCCTGTTCTCCATAATTTGCCATAAGGAACTACCACGGTGGCTGCATCGCCAAAAATCTTTCTTCCTTTGGCGCTGGGGCGCGAATAGTCAATTTTAACATCTGTCAGACCTACCGTGGTTGTTACGGAAGCTGCTGCGCTTGCCTGTGGCGTCTGAATCTGACCATTTGCCACCAGACCAACGGCCAGCAATACGATTAATAATGTGTTCTTCATGTTTGTATTTTAAATTTAGCCTGTAAAATTAGAACCATTTTATTCTTTTAAAAACCCACTGATCTTGTAGACTAATGAAGCCTTTGCCAGCCTCCTTTTATGAGCATAAAGACGTTGTTCGCATTGCCCGCGACCTTTTGGGTAAAACCTTGGTTACTCTTACAGATGGAAAGCTTACCAGCGGCCTGATTGTGGAGACGGAGGCCTATTCCTATTGCGAACGGGGATGCCATGCATATAACAATAAGATGACTGAGCGAAACAAGGTAATGTTTGAGCAGGGCGGAGTTGCCTATGTTTACTTATGTTATGGGGTGCACAATCTCTTCAATATTGTAACCAATAAAGCTGGCAAGGCAGATGCTGTTCTTGTTCGGGCCCTCCAACCCTTAAAGGGTGAAGAAACCATGCTTGCTCGGATGAAGACTAATTCATTAAAGCGAATAACATCCGGCCCCGGTAAATTAACGAAAGCGCTGGGTATTGATAGAAAATTGAATGGCGCAAGTCTTTTGAAATCAGATCTTTGGATTGAAAATGGTGTTAAGATTAATAAAAACGAAATTGTAACAGCTTCCCGCATTGGCATTGATTATGCAGGAGAGGATTCCAAATTGCCTTGGCGTTTTTATCTGAAAGACAATGTGTGGGTTAGCAAGGAGTAATTGCCATTTAGGCTTTTAATGTTTGAATTTATTTAATGTAATAACATCCTTTAATTTGCATCTTGATACTTAGTTCAATGAAGTACACATTTCTATTTCTCCTTTTTATACATTTTCATTCCTTTTCACAAACCAATCCATTTGCACTGGTCAATTCATCATACGATGAACAAAACCCGGTCATCAGCCCAGATGGAAAAACACTTTATCTGACCATCGCCAATCATCCACAAAACATAGCCGGTAAGAAAGACCCCGGAGATATCTGGATTTCGGTATGGGTTGGTAGCAGCTGGTCGGCACCTGTACATGCAGGCTCATTGCTAAACAATAGAGGATATAATGGTGTGGCCGGTCTTAGTCCGGATGGTTCAGAACTTTACTTATTAAGTCATTATTCCAAAAATGGTGATAACCCTACTACACAAGGTATATCTGTATCACAAAAAACGGGCACTGGCTGGTCGGCACCACAAAACATTTCAATTCCTTATTTTCTAAATCGGTCTTCCTTTTTAAGCGGGCAATGGCAGACAGATTTATCAGTATTTGTTTTCTCTGCCGAATCATACAACACACTCGGTGCAGAAGATTTATATGTCACCGTTAAAAGATCCGGGCAGTGGACAGAACCCATTAACCTGGGGAGCATGATTAATACAGCCTTTCAGGAATCAAGCCCCTCGCTAAGTACCGATGGTCGCAAACTCTATTTTGCCTCTAATGGCAGACGGGGCGGGTTGGGGAGCTTCGATGTTTATGTAGCCGACCGTTTAGATGAGAGTTGGACAAGGTGGTCTATACCTGTTAACCTTGGTCCACAAATTAATTCGGATGGAAGAGAATTATTTTTTAGAAACGATATGAACCAGAAGTTTGCGTTGTACACCACCACGCGCAACAGTGACGGTTATGGTGACATCCGGATTTTTAAAGACAGCCTTCAAACGCCCATGGCAATTGATACAGTAATTAAGATTGTTGCAGCTAAACGCGATACCACTGTTGTTTCTGACAAACGTGTGAAAATTACGGGGCGGATTAGCAATTCTAAATCCGGTGAACCTGTGATTGGAAAAGTGGTTTTCCGGTCTGATTCCTTATATTCAGCTATTAGCAACCGCGAAGGAAATTATTCTCTTTTTGTTCCTTCAACGAAAGTATATTCCATTGAAGTGGATGCCAAAGGTTATGTCAACCTATCTGAAAAACTCGATATACACACGTTCGAGATGCAAACGCTGGAAATGAATTTTAAACTTCAACCGATTGAAGTAGGGGCCGTAGTAAGTTTAAAAAGTATTCTGTTTGAAATAGGAACGACCAAACTGCTGGAGGAATCATATGATGAATTGAACGTTGTGGTCGATTTTCTGAAGTCAAATCCCAAAGTGGAGATTGAGTTGGAAGGTCATACCGACAATCGTGGCGATGTAAAGAAGAACCTGGTGCTTTCGCAACAGCGGGTAGATAAAATCAAAACCTATCTGGTATCTAAGGGCATAAGCCAGAAGCGTATTAAAGGCAAAGGCTATGGCGGATCCAAACCTATTGCCACCAGCGACTCGGAAGAAGCCCGCAGACTAAACCGCAGGGTAGAGTTTAGGATTTTAAAGAATTAATTTGCTTGTTTAGGTTCCTTTTAGACCAGCAATGAATCTATATTTTGCTTGCCTTGCCGCGCTTAGCTTTGGTAGAATTTCGTGCGATCAATTTTGAATTCAAGATTGTTTTTCCAAGAATAAAATGATGTCCTCTCTTTTCCACTAACCTAAAAAGTATCGTAGCTGCCTCCCGGCCAATTTCATAAGCAGGCTGGGCAATCGTTGTTAGGGAAGGATTTAGGAGGGCTGCCGTTTGTGAATTGGAGAAGCAAATGACTTTAACATCCTGCGGGATCTTTAGATTCAATTCGTTACATATTTCATACGTTGAGATCGCAAGCTTTTCAACCGATGCAAAAACACCATCCGGTCTCCGTTTTCTTTTTAGTAATTTTCGGATGAGATCATCACACTTTTCTTCACCCCCTGTACAGGTTACAATCAGGCTATGGTCCAAGGCTAGATGATTCCTTTTTAAAGCTTCCAAATATCCATTCATTCGCTTACTACTTATGGACAGGTTTTGGGATATGGATAGAAAGGCAATTCTCTTACAGCCATTTTGAATCAGATGCTCGGTTGCTTTGATGCCACAGTTATAATCATCAGTAGTGACTTTTGGTACATCCAGATGCTCGGCAACCCGATCAAAGAAAACTAGAGGCATCTCATTTAACGCTTCCAGGTGATTCGTTGTTGTTGTTTGCTCTGATAACGACATCATGATTCCATCGACCCTTCCATTTTGCAACACTTTGAAAATTTCGACTTCTTTTTGCATGTCTTCATGCGTGAGGTAAATGAGTACGTGATAGCCTTTTTCCTGAGCAATAGATTCAATACCATTAATAACAGGTCCAAAAAAATCGTTGACAACTTCCGGAATAACTACAGCTATGGTTTTACTTTTTTGCTGCCGTAAACTGCTGGCAAAAAGATTGACCTGGTAATTCAATTCTTTTGCTTTTGCCAGCACCGCATTTTTTGTAGCCGCACTTATTTCATGACTGTCGCGCAATGCTTTTGAGACAGTTGAGATGGATAAGTTTAGTTCTTTGGCAAGTTGTTTAAGATTCATAGCGACACATTAAAATTGATGAAATCT
>DAOOCD010000220.1:0-6164 GCA_035408225.1 Cyclobacteriaceae bacterium
GCAGCAGAAACAGGTGGACTATGCAGGCGAGTTCCAGTATGAGAACGACCAGTTGCAATTCATCAGCCATGAAGAAGGCCGTATCGCTATTGCAAATAATAAGACGATCGTAATCCACAGTGGCGATGCGGTTGCTGGTATTACAGCAGCCACCTCTACGCTGGCACCGGTAACGCAAAATAGCGGGCAAAATTACATACGTGCTACAGCGGTGGGTACCTCTGCCAAGCAAGGTATGTTCCCTATAGGAGGTACGCTTACTGTGCAGGCGGGCGAGCAATATCGCATTCGTGCAAAGGGTTATCGCACCGCGAACAACACTAATCAGGTTCATCTCTACATCCGCACCAATAGCACCGACCTCAACTGGCCGGGGGCCCAGCTTCCTAAAAGTGATGCCAACGCTACCAACGAATCGTTCGTAGAACAGGTGATCACCATCCCGGCAGGGCATACAACGTTGCAGGCTGGTGTAGTATGGAACACCGTAGCTGCCGGAGAACAATTCTTTCTCAACGACTTTGAGATTACGAAGCTCACTATTAATGCCATCCCAGAATACCAATATAACCTCATAGACCATTTGGGAAATGTGCGGCTTAGCTTCACTACCAAAGACGAAGTGGAAGCCAACACGGCCACGCTCGAAACAGCCAATATGAATCTTGAGCAGAGCCAGTTCTTACGGTATGCAAATGCTAAAAGAATACAAGCAAGTTTGTTTGATCGCACCAATGGTAGTGCCCCCACAACCACTACGGGTTATTCTGTTCGATTAAATGGTTCAGCAAATGAAAAGTATGGCTTGGCAAAATCTTTGAGCGTGATGCCGGGCGATGTGATCAACACAGAAGTGTATGCAAAATATGTAGACCCTACTTCCAGCAATTGGAATGCTATGCTCACAACCCTGATGAGCCAGATTGCAGCCAGCACGGCCGGGGTAGTTGTGGATGGCACTACGTATGGCAGCAGCACATCTTCCTTCCCAACCAGCTATGGTGGACTTGTTGGAAAAACTGATAATGGTGCCCCCAAAGCTTATTTGAACTGGTTGGTGTTTGATCGCAATTTTGTTTTTGTAACAGGCGGCTTTAAACAGATTACCACCGCAGGTAAAGAAGCCGGCACCGATGTGCCGCACGAGCGTGTTTTCAACACCAGCCCCATCACCATTACCCAACCCGGCTATGTGTATATTTACTTGAGCAACGAAAACCCAACTCCGGTGGAAGTTTATTTCGATGACTTTAAAGTAACCCACACCAAATCTCCGGTTATCCAGACGGATGATTATTATCCGTTTGGGTTAGCATACAATTCTTATAGGCGTGAGAATAATTTGTTCAACAAAATAAGATTTCAGGGACAAGAGAATATTGACGACCTCGCATTAAACTGGGATTCTTTCAAATGGAGAAACCACCAGCCTGATATTGGTAGGTTCTTTAATGTTGATCCATTGTCTGAAAAGTATGTTTATAACAGTCCGTATGCTTTCAGTGAAAATCAAGTAGTCGCTCATCGGGAATTAGAAGGTTTAGAAAAGTATGATATTAAGAAAGACATAATTCCTTACGCTGATCCAGAAAACTATCAGCCAAGTGATTATGGCAGAACTACTGTTATTAAAACTGAAACTGAGACAACTACAACAACAAAGTATTGGTCAGGTAGGAAGGAATCCACTGTAGACAAAAGACAATATGATGTAGTTGGTGGCAAATCGTTGCCAAAAGAAGTGCGAACAACAGATGGAGAAGGTAATGGGGTCGTTGTACAGATCAAAATGGGGGAACCTTTCAAAACTGATAATCATTCGCCTGACAATAAAGTTGCTCATTATGCTGTTAATGGTTTTGTCAAGGCTATTGAGAATGCAATCAAGGAAGGTACTTGTTTAGAGTCAGTAACCGTTTCTGCAACAACTAATGCACGTCATGGCAATTTGAATGGCCCTCCAAATTGGGACAAATCCGGGTCAAGTAACCATTATGTGACAAGTGGAGGTGATGCTATAGATATTTCTCTCATAAATGGAAAAGTAGCGAATATAGATAATCCTGGGAGTGCCGGTATTCAAAATGGGCTGTCTAAGGTTTCTAATATATTAGAAAATAAGGGGCCTGTTATAAATATGGATAAATATCATAAGACTCATATTCATAGTGCATTTAAACCAAATTAATCTGACGATGCAGAATATTTTCTTGCTTCTTGTACTCTCCATTATGGTATCTTGCAATTCAATATCTACATCTGAAAATCGGAGTAATTGTTCTTTGGATACTAGCTTAAATATTATAAGGAATAATAAAATCATTCCTATAAAGTATAAATCTTATTTTAAAATTGATAGTAAAACTTCATTTGAATTTGAGTACGATGATATTGAAAGACTTGAGTTGATTAAGATTGACTCATTGCAGTTAATAGACTTATTACCAGATGATGAATTACTAGATTATAATAGTGCCTCTTATTCTCATTATTTTTATACCTATCAATCATATTCCAGGAAGTATCAAGCTGTCACAATAATAGTTAGCTTGGAATATAAATTTGATATTTTCTACTTAATCTATTCAGAAACCGGTCAATTGCTTTCCAAGTTTTCAGTGGCGAGCTCAGGTGGAGATGGACTTTTTGCCAATGAATCATACGGACGTTTTATCAACGATACAACTTATCTTAGGACTTCTGTATTTAAGGAGTTCTATAAAGACGATGATCCTATTCATTATAAGGCAGATTCTTTAGTTGAAAAAATAATATTTAATTCAAAGGGAAAACTCATTAACTCAATTCCTTCCCAGCGGAGTCTCCGGGAGTAAAGGAATGAGTAAGAGCAGGGACTCCGCGTAAAGTGAAAGAGATTAGTAATAAAATAAACGAAGTGAATAAGGAATGAGAATGTAGATGTGTCACGATTAAATGATGACGCGGAGTCCCCGAGGCGGGAGACTCCGCTGGGAATGAGAATATTTAAGTTAAAAGCATTATGAATTGGACCTATATGAAAAAGCTTTTATTCATTCTGTGTTTTTGGTCTTCTGTTTCTTTTGGCCAGACCAATTTTAAAGCCCCCGTACTCTTTCCACCTTCTCCTGATGTTGCCAATATGGAGAAGTATGGCACCTATCAGGTTAACTATGCAACGGGCCTTCCACAAATTTCAATTCCCCTGTACACTGTTAAACAAAACGATTTGGAAGTACCCATTACCCTTGATTATCATGCGTCAGGTATTAAAGTAACCCAGGATGCCGGCTGGATTGGGCTTGGCTGGTCGTTGAATGCTGGGGGCCAGATTTCCAGGCAGGTAATGGGAAATAAGCCTGATGAAACTCCCACAGTAGGGTACCTGTTTCGGGGTGCTCCATTACCATCGGATCCGATCACTGATCCGCTCACAGCTGCTGGAATTGATTACCTGGACCAACTCTATCGGGGAAATTATGACGCAGAGCCTGATATATTTTCTTATTCCTTCCCTGGCAAAGGGGGAAAGTTTTTCTTTGATCAGAATGATCAGTTCAAACCCAAGGTTATTCCTTATGACCCAATCCGAATAAATTTTACTGGGGGCGTTTTCAATGTTTTGAATGAACGGGGTGTTGCCTACGATTTTCAAACAAAGGAACAAACACAAAATAACAGCTCGCCCACGGTAACTTCTGCGTGGATGCTCAACAAGATCACGTCAGCCAATAAAAAGGATGAGATAGAATTTTTATATACTTCTCGTTATGGCGTTACCTATCACGATGAGACTCAGTATGTGGTGGTAACGGACCGCATCTCGCAGCAAGGTGGTTCCGCAGGAGTTTCTCCACCGGCTGTTTCAGTTTCGCATATACAAGCCACGGAATATAAACTGGATGTAATTAAATTCAAGAACGGGCGAGTGAAGTTCCATTTAGATAATCGGCTGGATGGATTTGCTACCCCCGTTCCACAAAAGAAGCTAATCACGATAACGGTGGAAAGTTATAATTCAATTACCAATCTATATGAAGTTGTAAAAACAATTTCATTGATTCAAACTTATTTTATTAAGGGTAGTGACCAGACATCGCGAAGACTCAGGCTGGACGAGGTGCAAATAAAAGATGCCAGTGCCACTCCAACTCCGGTACAAACATATCGGTTTGATTATAATACGCAGATTCAGTTACCATCTACTGCATCCAAAGCCAGGGATTACTGGGGCTATTACAACGGTGAGGATGGGAATACCGGATTTATCCCAATGCCAGAAAAAATTGACTTTCAAGCCAGTGATGTTGCTGGTTCAACGGTTATAAATTTAGATATTGGCAATGGAGTTCGTGAGCCCAATCCGAATTACAGCCAGGCCTATATCTTAAGGAGGATTTATTTTCCTACCAAAGGCTATACTGATTTTGATTATGAACCAAATCGCTACCAGGATAATACCGGAATTAAAATAGCGGGAGGAGTAAGAATCAGGAGAATCAAATCCTATAATGGTACCGATCCTATACCGATTTTGAAAACCTATAAGTATGGAGACGGAGAGAGCGGGTATGGTGAAAAAAATTTCTTTATGGAAAACTCCTATTATTCTACTCAGGTAGAAGAACACGAATACATTTTTGATGGAACAATTAGTCCTTGTTTAATTAAAACTGGCAGCAGAAGGGTACGCACCTTCTTTAGTGTGCCGCCAATCAGTTTTGAGCCTTACGATGCAAGTTCTGTTTTTTATCCAACAGTGACTGAATACGTTGGAAGTGAGTCTATAAATACCGGTAAAATAATTTACAAATTTACTCTTGAACTGGATAGCAAGCAATCAGACTTTGTTGCAGGAGGACAGCCGGCCATTTTCTCTAAGCACTTTTTAAGAGGCCTTTTGAAGGAAAGGCATGTATTTAGAAATGACAATGGATTCTTTCGGCCTGTAACAAAAACAGTTAATAACTATGAGGCATTTGGTCGGGTTCTCTATGGGGGGGTTGGTTACAAGGTAAAAAAGCGGATAGTTTCTTTTAAAAATGGAGAGGATTTAAAGCTACCACATCTGAATCCAAATGATGGGTGTAGCGGCATTAATGATTCCTATAATTGGCTTGAAGGCAACTATGCTATTCATTCAGGAGATAATAAGTTAATTAGTACTGAGGAATATATTTATGATAATCTGGACGAAAGCAAATATCAACTAACGACAACCAGCTATGCATATGGAGATTTTTTTCACCAGCAGGTAACGCGGGTTAATACAACACAGAGTAACGGTAGTATTAGAAGCGTGTTAAACCGATATCCCTCTGATTTCTCCACGCAAGCACCCTATTCAAGTATGGTGGTAAGCACCCGCAATATGATTGCTCTTCCGGTAGAACAGGAGCAACAAATCAATTCTACAAAACTTTCCCTTGAAAAAACCCAATGGAAGGATTATGGCAACAATATTATTCAACCCGAAAAGGTATTTACGCAAATCCAAACCAATCCACTGGAGCAAGAGATTGTCTACGATTATGATGATCAGGGAAGGATAAAAGAGTTCACCACACGGGATGGACTTACAACATCTATTGTCTGGGGGTTTTCGCAGAGCATTCCAATCGCCCAGGTGATCAATGCGCGCAGTACACAAGTAGCCTTTACTTCATTTGAGGATACCGGAAAGGGGAATTGGACTTATACTGGCAACCCTCTTTCATCACCCACTGCAAAAACAGGTGGTTATGTATTTACGGGAGGCTTATCTAAATCCGGCCTGGATTCCAGTGTGCCTTCTTTACTGCAGCTTTGGATTCAAGGATCGAACGCACTTACAGTAACAACGCCTGCCGGGACAATAGCGGGTCAGCTACTGGAAACCAGGAGTGGATGGAATCTTTATTCTTATAACCTTGGCGCAGTCACAAGTGTTACCATTGGAAACCCGGGTATTTCAATTGATGATGTTCGCTTATATCCTCAGGCAGCTCAAGTAAAAAATTACAATACTAAGAATTTGGTGGGTATTGATGCAGTGGGTGATATCAATAATCGATACAGTAAGTTTGAATATGATCTCTTCGGACGCCTTAAAACAATTAAGGAAAATAACAATAATATTGTTAAGTCGGCTGCCTATGGCTATAAAAGCACAACCGACTATCTGGCTCCTTTTGTATATGAATATT
>DAOOCD010000221.1:0-6153 GCA_035408225.1 Cyclobacteriaceae bacterium
CTAAATTCGCTTAAAGATAAACCAGACTTAATTATTAATACAGGTGATTCAGTCATGGATGAAAATAAGCAGACCCGTGAGACAGTTGAAGAACACTGGAAGGTATGGAACAAGGTTATTTCCAGGGTTAATAAAATACCCATGCGGAGTGCTATCGGCAATCATGATGTCTGGTATGGCCCAGATGAAAAGCTTGATGCAGAATACAAAAAAGATAAGCGATATGGAAAGCAATGGGCAATCGATATGTTGGGCTTACCCAATCGCTACTATTCATTTGAAAAGAATGGATGGAAATTCATAGCTCTGGATAGTATTAATGGGAATGTTGGTTATAGTCTGGACGAAGAACAATTCAGTTGGCTGGAAAAGGAACTGGATAATGCTTCCGAGGGACAGCCTGTTCTGGTTTTTAGCCATGTACCATTGTTATCCGCTTGTGCTACAATGTATCTTATCGAACGTGAAGAGGCAGTGGCAACCAAATATCCGGTTGGCGATCAGCATACAGACACCAAGCGAGTGAAAACGTTGTTTCATAAGAACAAAAAAGTAAAACTTTGCCTTAGTGGCCATGTGCATTATATTGATGCGGTGGAGTATCTGGGTGTAAAATATTTGTGCAATGGTGCGATATCCGGCAATTGGTGGGGCAACCCGTTGGCCCTGGATGAGTTTCCACCCGTTTACACCCTGATCGATTTATTTGATGATGGCACAAGTGATCATCAGCATATTTATTATAACACTCAAATTTAAATTTGTCTTTTTATGCGTAAATATTATATAATAACGGTGCTCATCTGTTTGATTTCTCTTTCAGGATTAAGTCAACAGAAGCTAAAAACACAAAACATTATTTTGGTCACACTGGATGGCTTTCGTTGGCAGGAAGTTTTTAATGGCGCTGATTCTGCTTTTATGAAGCAACAAGAAACCCTTAAAGATCCGAAGGTAAAAGAAAAATACTGGCGCGATGCGTTGACCGAACGAAGAAAGGCTTTGCTTCCTTTCTTTTGGAATACAATAGCCACGCAAGGTCAGCTTTATGGTAATCGTAACCTTGGTAGCAAAGTTAATGTAACCAACAATCAACTTTTCTCTTACCCGGGATACAATGAGATCCTGACAGGCAGTGCCGACAATGAACGGATCAATTCGAACGATAAAATCTATAATCCCAATGTTAATGTATTAGAGTTTATCAACCGTCAACCGTCCTTTAAGGGCAAGGTGGCTGCGTTCTCGTCATGGGATGTTTTCCCCTATATTATTAATGACAAACGTAGTGGTGTTTTTGTGAGTACCGGGGTAGTCGAAGTTAATGGACCTACCCTCAATGATAGGGAACGGATGATGAATCAACTTATCCTTAGTCTTCCAAATCCATTGGGAGATGTGCGCCTGGATGCTTTTACTTTTTATTATGGCTTGGAGTATCTGAAAAAGAAAAAACCCAAAGTGATGTACTTCGCATTTGATGAAACCGATGACTTCGCACATGGCGGTGAATATGCGGCCTACTTAAATTCCGCACATTATACTGATAGGTTTATTTCAGAGCTGTGGTCATATTTGCAATCAGATCCTCAATACAGGAATAAAACAACCCTGATTATTACGAGCGATCATGGCCGTGGTGATACGGAAATAACCTGGAAAGACCATGGCCAAAAAGTACCTGTAGCTGATCAATTGTGGTTTGCTTTTCTTGGCCCGGATACTTCAGCATTAGGTGAAGTTAAAGACTCAGAACAGTTATATCAGAACCAGATTGCAAGCACATTGGCCAACTTGCTAGGGATAGAATTTAAGACAGATAAGAAAGTTGGTAACATAATTTCCTCGGTCACAAAGAAATAAAGGTCGTTGGAATTTTCTGTTGGAGAAAACCGGAAAGAGAATACTATATTAAAATAGTCTTGTTCATAGCAAGGACATTATTAGTTAAATCTGGCATCGCAAGAAAAGTACTATGAAAAATCTTATAATTCTTTGTGTTCTTTTAGCCGTTTCAGCGAATGGCTGGGCTCAAAAACGTAAGTACCATCCTAAGAATATTATTTTGATGGTGGGTGATGGTATGGGCGCTGCACAGATCTATGCAGGTCTTACTGCGAATAAGGGAAAACTCAATCTGGAGCGATGCACGAGCATTGGGTTTCACAAAAATCAGGCTACTGATAATTATGTTACAGACTCTGCTGCGGGTGCAACAGCTTTTGCCTGCGGACAAAAAACCTACAATGGCGCAATTGGTGTAGATGAAACCGGAAAACCGATACCCACCATTCTGGAAATTGCAGAACTTAATGGGTTGGCAACCGGATTAATTGCTACCTGTTCAATCACGCATGCTACGCCAGCGTGTTTTATTTCACATCAGCCCTCACGATCGATGGATGAAGCAATTGCACTGGATTTTCTTAAAACCGATATCGATGTATTTATCGGGGGTGGTAGAAAATTTTTCTCGCAGCGTACGGATGGACTCAATCTTAAGGATTCGCTCATAGCCAATGGATACCAGATTGCTAACTCCATCCAGGAGGTACAGCAGATAACGAAAGGAAAAATGGCAGCTTTTCTGGCAGATGAGCAACAAGCTAAATTCTCTGCCGGACGTGGCGATGAATTAGTAAAATCCACGGAGGCCGCAATTCAATTGCTTAAGGGAAATAAGAAAGGAATGTTTATGATGATTGAAGGTTCGCAGATTGATTGGGGGGGGCACAGCAATGACACTCAATATATAATTGATGAAATGATTGATTTTGACAACGCTATTGGCAAAGTGCTTGACTTTGCTGCTGCTGATGGTAATACGCTTGTAGTTATAACAGCGGATCATGAAACAGGAGGTTTTTCATTAGTAGGAGGTGATATGAAAGCTGGTACTGTAGATGGTAAATTTACAACAGGCAATCATACTGGAGTAATGATTCCAGTATTTGCCTTTGGTCCAGGTGCTGAGCAATTTTCCGGGATTTATCAGAATACAGAAATCTATAATAAGATGATCAAAGCCTTTGGCTTCAAAAATAAATAGTGATCAGGAAACTGTAGTGTCAGGTATCGTCTTCTGCTATGGACGATACGAAATCTGAACGCAAGAAGCACGTGTCACCCTGAGGCCCTCGAAGGGTTAATCCACATTGCCCGGTATTGTTTCTTTGCCTCTCTGGCGGTTGCGATGGAGGTCAAAGAGAAAGCTTACATAGAGAAAGTTCTTTCCGGTTTCATCCACTAATTGATAATCAAACTGATGCATGTACCCCACCATAAGCGTGTGGGTGGTGGTGAATTGATACCCGGCTCCTGCAAACGCCCGCAGTCGTTCAAAATACTGAGGAGTATCGCGAAAGAAAATTTCACCGGAAGTATTCAGGAACCAACTCTTCGGTTCTACTTTCTTCCGATTGATGGGCATCACTAATTGCAAGCGATACCGGAACCTGTTTTTATAGCCATCTTTAGTAAAGCGTTGCTCCGCCCGGTATCGATGTTCGAACTTAATCCTTGAAAGGGTCTGACTGATGGTCATCTGCTCAAACACGCGGATCTCATCACTCGTCTTGGGTGTAACAAAGTCGCCCCCGCTTTGGTAGGTATCATATTTACCGGTGGCCACAGCAAAGGTGAAGTTTTTGTCCAGTGCATACGTAATGCCGCCCTTAAACTCATGATAGTGAAAGTCATCATAGAATTTCAATGACCTCACCTGACCCTCGGCAAACGCGCCCCATCGTTCATTGAAGGAGGTTTTCATACTGAGTACGTTCCAGGTACCCAATTGGCCTTGCGCAAAGAAAGGATATCCTATAAGCAGAAGCCAAAATATCAATTGAGGAAGGCGTGCATTCACGCTTCAAGTTAACAAGAGATTTGTACTTTATTGAAAGCTGGCGAATCTTGAACTTCTACTATACTTTTTACATAAATGTCATTATCTATCGATTAGAAAACCAAGCTGTGTAAGGAAATTCTGTAGGGTAGATTACATTAATGAGTAGGTAGCATCGAACTTCCCATTTCTTACCCGCACGAGTTCGTTACAATTATCGGAGATTGCCATAAACTCGAAGGAACCTCTAATAAGTTGGCGCTCGCGATCATAGTCATTTATCATCAATACGCCAGAAATGGATTCATCGGCAGTATAGGTACAATTCACGGATTGAAATTCAAAAGACAAGTAGCGCTTATTTTGATCATCCAGTTCATAAACACCTTCTGTAATCTCTGTTTCTTTTAAGACAAACGTAATCCGGTCTTGCCGATTGGCTCCCATCCACAGGGTTAAATGAAATAAGTTATTTTCATGCACTACCTCTGCGCTCAGAAACGTGTTATCTGAAACAGGTTGGCTATTTAATTCATAAGAAAAAGTATTGCCTCTCGATGGAATATTGATGGGATCATCAGCTTCTCCAGAGCCAATGAAGGGTACTAGAATAGAGAATATCCCAGCAATGCTAAATAATACCGGTAGTATGGTTCGAAGGTGCATTGTTCTCTTTTATCAAACTTACTACGCATCTATTAGCAGTATACTACTGCAAGATTATCATTTGTCAAGATTTGAGATGTATCCGATGGCTTAGAAGGGTTTATTTGCAAGAAATATATCTAGGCCTTTTTAATAGCTTAATATACATGTAAAGTTAATTTCATGACGGAAGGAGCTTACTCAGCTACATTTGTGCGGGTTTAATTGTTAGGTTATTTTTTAACTGAGGCTTCTCACGGCACTGTGTTGAGGCCTCTTTCATTTAACGGAGGCCTTTACTCTTAAGATACTGAATCAGACTTAATGGATTATCCGTTTGTAATCCATGCAACCTGGTTTTAATCGCTTGTTCCCAAAGTTCGGAGTTTTCGTTTTTTTGCTGAATATCTGCCCATATAATCCTTCCTCTTTTGCTTGCAACTTTTACCATGGCCGGTGTATAGCGAGAGAAGTGTCCATCTAGAATTTCAGCGTCCACCTTATCTAAAAAATGTGAAAGAGTATTGCTGCTTGTTACTGAATCGGGTAGACTGACAATGAGAGGTACCTGAGGTGCAAGGCGTCTCCATGATTTGTATTGATCCTCGTCATTGATATAGACAACCATCGATTCAATCATTTGATATTTTTTGAAGATATCAATCGTTGCAGAAACATCCGCGTCTTTGAAGTCCAGGTAGATCTTTACTTTGTTTTTGCAAAGGGCCAATACATCGGCAAGTCTGGGAATGGGATGCCGCCCATATTCCGGATGCTCTTTGGTATATACGTGTAACGTATCAAGCTCCCTGGATGACATGGTATCAAGTAGTCCGCTTCCATCCGTCATTCTATCTACTGCCGAATCGTGCATAACAAGAAGTACGCTATCGCTACTTGTGCGTACATCTACTTCTACATAATCAACGCCAAGGGCGATGGCATTTTCAAAAGCACGAAGGGTATTTTCAGGAGCTTGTGTGTGAGCGCCCCGGTGCGCAATTACTATAAAATTATTTTTAGTACCAGGGAGGAGAGAAGGGCTGCAAGCAGATAAGAGCAACAGCCAAACACATGCCTGGGACTTTTTCATATGGCAAAATATGATTTTCTATAAAGACCAGGAGGTAAAGCATGTTAAGAGATTATGTTAAAAAGACCGAACCCTGCCTGGGTAGGGGACTACTTCTTCTCACCCGGAACCTGTTATTTTCCTTTTTTTGGCTTGACTTGCTTTTTTACCTTTCCTTTTTTTGGCGCATTAATTTCTTTGGGAGTCTTTTTGGTCTCCGCTTTAAGGTCGGCCTTAAGAGCTTTGGCAACCTTGGCAATCGCTTTCCTGGTCTTTTTTGAGGTGTCCTTCAATTTCAAAGCAGTTAAAAGATTTGATATCGCGTTCTCTATAGTATGCTCAATTTCTTTTTTGATGATCTTTTTCATAGCGAAATTTATTAGGGCATCAAATATAAGTCGGATTGGTGCATAGTGTATACAAGGACAGAAAACTTAACATTGAAAATTTGAAAAACAATTCTCGCGATTATGGAATAAGTTTGACGGTTGTCATTGCTTCTTCTAATGTTGGATTAGCAGTATGATCAACCTGCATTTAATTCTTCTTCTCCTTCGTAAAATCAGAGATCATACTATTGAATATAGAAAGG
>DAOOCD010000222.1:0-6133 GCA_035408225.1 Cyclobacteriaceae bacterium
AAGTACTCACCGAATGCTTTAAAAACACCTGCGCCTGCATGCCCGGTTTCCACTGCGATGTGGGGTTATTCAGGGTAGCTCTCAACACCGTCACTTGTGTGTTCGCACGGTACTCCGGACTTAAAAAAGTAACGATGGCTTCATCTGTTGAATTATAACCCGCCACCTGAACCGCAATACGATCTCCAGCTTTCACATACTGCAGCTCTGATGGATAGAGTTCAGCCTCTACCCATAACTTATTAATATTTTCAAGTTGATAAAGCGCATCGCCCTCGTTGAGATATTGTCCTTCTTCGACTTTAATCTCTTTCACAACACCGGAAGCGGTTGCCAAAAAAGTAATTCGTGGTTGAATGTCATTCGTGTCATTCAATTGATCGATTTGCTTATCCGTTAAACCATATAACAGCAGTTTTTTTCTGGCCGACTTAACATACTCTTCGTAACGATTATCCACAGCCTTCATAGTTTTATACTGCTCAAGGGCCAAGAGATACTCTTTTTGAAATGTTAAGAGCGACTCGCTATAAAGTTCGTATAAAGGTTCTCCTTTATTTATCATGCGGCCCGATTCTTTCACAAACAGCTTTTCCACTCTTCCGGTAACACGGGCACTGATCACTTCAGTCATTTCCTCATTGGTAACCAGGCGCGCATTGACCGGCAATGTCTGTCCAATACTTTGCTGCTTCACAACCTGCGTACTAATATTGGCGAGTTTAATCTGGCTTTCGGTAAGCATCAGCTCATTGCTCACTACTTTCACGGTCTCGGGAGCAGTTTGTTCAGGCTGTTTGTTCTCCTCCGAGCAGGCAAACAACCCAATAAAAAAAATACTGATTAATACTCTCATATCAATTTGATGTTTTGATGAAGTTCTCACTATCCACCAGGTATTGTGCGTTGGTGGCTAATTCATCGGAAGAAGCCAACCCGCTTATAATCTGAACCCAATCGCCTGTGCGTAACCCTGAACTTACTTTCCTGGGTTTAAATAGTCCACGCTCTTTTACAAAGACAATTTCATCGATTCCCAAATCGAGCAGGGCCTGTTTAGGTATCCACAACGATTCGACCGATGTTGATTGCGTTCTCGCTTCCACTAGCTGGCCCACTGAGATATCAGAACCTTTATAGTAGGAACGCAACTTGATAAAATCCTCACCTTCCGAAAAGAATGGTTCGCCAAAATCAATTTTAAGTGTTTTGGTTTTGTCCTGATCTACCCATTCCAACTTATCACCTACTTTAATCTGTGATGACTGAGTCAACGGAACATTATACTCAATCCAAAGGGAATTAGTATTCACAATCTTAAATAACGTTTGTCCGGAAGTAACGTAACTCCCCTCTCGCACAAATGATGAGGCAGATACTGAGGGGATTTCACTTGATGATCTTGCCGTATTTGCAGAGCCACCCATACCCATTCCTCCTGAACTTTTTATCGCTCCATTGACAGGTGACGCAGGAGCAGGCAGATCATCTGAAATTACGAAACCGTCATGCGGACTAAAGATGGAAAACGTGTTGGTAACCTTTTGCGTCTTTGGTAGCTGATCGATTTGCTTTTCTGAAGCCCCGAGCAATAATAGCTTACTTTTGGCTGCATCGATCAGAAGTTGATTCCCGGGATCATTTTTGAGAAGATATAAGAACTCACGTTGAGCACTCACTAATTCAGCACTGTAAATCTCCGCTACCTTTTGTCCTTTACGAACCGGTTGGTAATTATACTTTAAAAATACTTTTACCAGCCTTCCACCCACACGAGCAGGAATGGTGTAGATATTGCGAGTATCATATGTAACCACACCTTGAATAGTTAAAAGTACCGGCATCGATTTATACTCTGCTTTGGCAGTCTTGATCGAAGCAAGCACAACTTCATTTGGCGACTTGATCAACTTTGCCAGATCTTCGGTGATCTTAACTTCTTCACCCCGTCTCCCTTTGCGAACAAGATCCATCGCACACACAGGACAAACTCCCGGCTTATCGGACACAACTGTTGGGTGCATGGGGCAGATGTAGGTATCTGGATGATCGTGTGAACTATCTTTTGGTGTGCAACTAATCATCATCACCAGAATGAACAATTGACAATTGACAATTGACAATAATCTTGGCCACGCCATTGTCAATTGTACATTGTTAATTGTCAACTTATTTCTCAATTTCTTTCTCATAACGCACGATCATTAAATAATACTCCTGCATCTTATTCCAGTATTCCATTTGGGCCATGTTCATTGCTTCCCAGCCATCGATCACAATAGGCAATTGCTCACGATTTTCTTCGTAGGCCAGTAATAGGGTTTCATAGTTCTTCTTTAAAGCGGGTATGATCTTTTGATCATAATTTTCCAATTGCTGTTTCATTCGCACCAATTGAGAAGCCATACCTGCCAGCATGCCTCGAGTTTCAATGATAATCGCTTCCTTACCTTTCTGCATAGCCTCAATCTCATAATCCATTCCTGCTACCTCAGATTTATACATTTTCGATGACCACGGGGCAATGGGTATCGATACCATCGCCATCAATGAAAATTGCAAAGGCATATCGCCTCGCGGTTGCATATGTTCATAGCGTATTCGGAAATCTGGTTTGGACTGTGTCTTTTGCCATGCCTGATTTTGTCGCATCACCTCAATCGATCGATTGATCTGTTGCACATCACTACGATTAGCGCTTAACTCAGCTGTATCATATAATACTTTGTTGGCGTCAAAAGAGATTTGTGTAGTGGTATCAATGGTAAACTTAACCTCTTCAGAAAGTTTCATCAATGACTTCAGGCGATAAGCCTTATCTTCAATCTCAGCGCTGTTCATCAGGATCATGTTATCTACTTCGTGCAAACGGGCTTCTGCTTTATAGATATTCCCTAAACTTCCCTGATTGTAAGGATAACGTATGCGTGCGAGTTTTAGCATGAGTTCGACAATTCGCTTATTCTCCTCCAATACTTTTCCTTTCTTTTCTAAAACCAGCCACTGATAGTAGTTTTCTTTAGCCTCTGCACGGAGTTGATTGAATTGATAAGACCGTCCTTTCTCCTCCACTGCAGCTTTGGAAGCTAAGTAGTTTTTCTTTGCACTCAACTTACCTGGACTAGGAATATCCTGCTCCATAGCAATGACAAACATTCCTTTATCCCGTTCATCCATTAAAGTTTGTCCTGGGTAAGGATAGAAAAACGGTCCACCTCCCACCATCGGGGCCATCCAACCTTTTGCGCCTTCGGTATAAGCATTCATCGCTTTCACCTTGCTGTCATACTCCTGCAGCATGGGGTTTTGCTTGTCAATGGCTGAGAGCACGCTGTCGAGACTGATCACTTGAGCGGAACTGGATAGTGTAACTAACAGGGTGATAAGAATTGACAATGAACAATGGACAATGGACAATAAATTAATTCTGATCATTGTCAATTGTCCTTTGTCAACTGTCAACTTACTTTTGATTTTAATGTTTCTTTTCATGTACATCAAGTTTTCCGAATTTCCTTAATTCATATTCCTTCGTCATCAAAAAGATGAGCGGTGTTACTAATAATATGTGGGTGGATGAGGTGAGTACACCACCAATCATGGGTAATACGATGGGCTGCATCACATCGCTGCCAACACCGGTTACCCATAATACAGGCACTAAACCAAACAGCGCAACAGATACCGTCATCAATTTTGGTCGCAATCGCTTGGCGGCTCCGGCAATGACAAACTCCTTCAACTCTTCGTGTGAAATGGTTTCACTGGAGTTGCCTCTGAGTTTTACCAATTGATTCATGGCATCGTTCAGGTAAATCACCATCACCACCCCTGTTTCAACAGCAATACCAAACAGCGCGATGAAACCAACGGCAACTGCTACGGATAAATTGACTCCATAGAAGTACACCATGTAAGCCCCTCCAATCAAGGCGAAGGGAACTGTGATCAGACTAAAGAACGCCTCGCGCATCGAATTGAATGCGAGGTAAAGGGAGATGAAAATGATTAACATCACTACCGGCAGGATAACCATTAACGTTTGCTTGCCGCGAATCAGGTTTTCGTATTGGCCACTCCACTCAAAGAAATAACCATTCGGCATCACACCCATTTCTTTGTTCAGTTTTTCAATCGCTTCTTTTACCGTGCTACCCAAATCGCGATCGCGTACATTAAAAAGAACCGCTCCACGAAGCAAGGCATTGTCCGACACAATCATGGGCGGGCCATTTTCAAATCGAATACTTGCGACAGCAGAAAGTGGAACCATTCCCATCGAAGGAGTCTTTACCGGAATGCGTTGAAGTTGTGAAAGGCTGTTGCGATAGTCCTGCGCCAATCGTACACTAATTGAAAAGCGTTGTCTTCCTTCAATGGTCTGACCAATCGATGTTCCTCCAATAGCTGATTCAACAATCAGGTTAACATCATCCACCGTTAATCCATAACGACCCAATGCTTCGCGATTCACATCAATAGTCAAATACTTTCCCCCGGTAATCGGATCTACATATATATCCTTTACTCCGGGAATACCCTCCAAGGCAGTTTTTACTTTTTCTGACAGTGAATAAATGCTATCGAGATTCTGACCATATACTTTCACTCCCACATCGGTACGAATACCCGTTGACAGCATGTTGATGCGGTTGATGATCGGTTGTGTCCATCCGTTTACAACACCTGGTATTTGCAACTTGGCATCCAACTCATTGATGATATCTTTCTTGGTGATGCCTTCACGCCATTCTGATTTGGGCTTGAGTGTTATAATCGTTTCAATCATTGACAAGGGAGCATTGTCAGTGGCGGTGCTGGCACGACCTGCCTTACCCAACACCTTATCCACTTCGGGCAGTGATTTGATGATCTTGTCCTGCACCTGAAGGATACGTTTGATTTCTTCATTGGAAACATCTGGCAACGTAACGGGCATGAACAAAATTGACTGTTCATCCAATGGAGGCATGAACTCGCTGCCCATGCTGAATAATAATGGAATGCTTACCGCCAATGCCAGAATATTAACACCGATCGTAGTCTTGCGCCAATTCATACAGGCGCGAACTACTGGTTCATAAATTTTCTCCAACCAACGATTCAGCGGATTGGCTTTCTCATCCTTGAACTTTCCCTTCATGAAAAATGAAATGAGCACCGGTGCCAGTGTGATCACCAGTATAGCATCCACCAGCATAATGAAAGTCTTCGTGTACGCTAATGGGTGAAATAACTTTCCTTCCTGACCGGTGAGCATAAACACGGGCAAGAAAGAGGCAATGATGATGATCGTAGAAAAGAAGACACCGCGAGAAACCTGTTTTGATGATTTCTCAATGATAGATAACCGCTCTAAATCCGGGATCGGTCCATTTAATTCTGCATAGCGCATTGACAAATGCTTGTAGGCATTCTCAGACATGATAATACCATTGTCGACAATCACACCGATGGCCAGCACAATTCCCGTCAAGGACATGATGTTAGATGAAATACCAAAAGCATTCAATAAAATAAAGCTGGTAGCAATCGTGATCGGTATTTGTATAATGATACTGATGGCACTGCGCCAGTGAAGCAGAAAAAGGATGACCACCAGTGACACCACAATCATTTCTTCAATCAGTGTAGTCTTAATAGATGAAATTGATTCTTCAATCAGTTCACTGCGATCATACACTACATTAAACTTCACCCCTTCAGGAAATCCCTTCGACACTTCATCCATCTTCACTTTCACACGCTTAATAACCTCATCGGCATTTTCGCCATAGCGCATCACCACAATACCGCCTACAACTTCTCCTTCTCCATCGCGATCAAAAATTCCGAGGCGGGCTTCTCCAGTCATTTGCACCGAGCCCACATCTCTTACTTTCACCGGCACAGAGTTTACTGTTTTCACAGCAATATTCTCAATCTCTTCCACCGATTTGAGATAGCCGGTTGTTTTTATGATGAAACCGATGTCACTCATTTCAAACTTGCGACCACCGGCCTCGTTGTTGTTGGATCGTACCGACTGAATCACTTCAGGAACGGACAGATTGTAGTACGAAAGCTTATTTGGATTTAAAGCGATCTGATATTGTTTTTGAAATCCTCCGAAGGAAGCAATTTCACTTACACC
>DAOOCD010000223.1:0-6079 GCA_035408225.1 Cyclobacteriaceae bacterium
CGAGTATAGGTTTGCTCAAATTCTTTAGCAAACCTTTTGAATACATCATGAGCTTCAGGGGCCGGTACCAGGGTAATAAATAACAGATATCCGTATTTGAAATAGGCCACGTGATCTATTTGATATTCAGGAACAGCCTGCACACCTTCATGAATAGTGTCTTCCTCTTTTCCGGCAACAGACAATGTTGCTAAATACTTGTAGTGCTCTTTGATTTTGTCACCGCCAAATTCTTCTGTCCAAAGTGTTTCGCCACGCTGCCCGGCTTCATAATATTTGAGAAAGATATTTTCCCTGGGAGTTTTATACGCGGGTAAGGTGCCTTCCAGGTTGCTGAACCATTCAGTAGAATCATGTTCGTTATAAATATTAAAGGCACAGCCCCGGGTAGGAATACCCAATTCTACTACTTGTTTATTCAGCAGATACGATACCTCGGCCAATTCTTCACTGCTTTGCATAGCCATAGTACGGGCGCGCACTCGTTCTAATGCTAGTTGTATTTGTGCTTCCCTTGCCTGTGCTTCTGCTTTTTGCAGATCGAGGAAACGGGTATATGATTGTTCGAAGACTCTTGCAAACCTTTTTAAAATAATTATTTCATCACCTGAAACTAATTTTCCAACGGTAGAGGGGATGGCAATGGCAGAGTGTTTTTCAAAGGCAATGGAAATACCAAAGTCCTTGCTATTCAAGATCAACTCCTGTACATCGTAGGGTACATGTTTGTATTCCGTATGTTGAAACAGGTATCTGAAATATTCATTTTTTTCATTTTGATCGTAAACTTTCGAATAGAACTCCAATTGCTTTTCTCTGGCATGGATTTGATCGAGTGCTATTGAATGCTCAGTGAACGGTATAAAGAATGGAACGGCATAAGTTTGAGTAGCATCGGTGATCCACTGTGTGTGATCTTTAGATTCCGGTGAATAGGTCATTACCAGGGCAGCGCCTTTATCTATTCCAAACTCCAATTCCTGAAGTTTCTGAAACAGTACGGTAACTACTTCCTTCAACTCCTCGCTTTTATGCATAGAAAGTGCGCGGCTACGAACTTTTTCCAAGGCGGCTTCAATTTCGAGCTCGCGGTTTTGCACTTCAACAGCTTTTCGCTTTTGCTCCAGTTCGGCAATGGTCTCTTCAAGCAAAACAGCGGTGGTGTGTTTTACTTTTTCCGTGCGGTCCAGTTTAAAATTTGTGATCTCAAATGCTTTGTCAGCTTCTTTCAACGCTTTTTCAAGAGCCACTTTGTCAGCATTACTCAGTTGTTCTGACTGCCGGATAAGATCAAGTATATTTTGTAACTGACTTGTCATCTTATTTTTCTTTTAATGCCACCGTACAAGCGGTAAACGCATGCATCTCTAAATTGCCGTTAGTGGCGCGAGCCAACTCCGCATTGGAGAACATCCCTGCAATGGGTGCATTCCATGTATTTCTTATTCCTTCTATTTCTTCGCTGATCAAGGGACCCAATGTGAGAAGCCTTCCGCCACAGTTAAACAATAAAATGGCATCGGCTTCGGGAATTTCAGTGGCCTTCAATTCCTCACACCCTTTAATTGTTTTTTCAATGGCATCAAAATCCGGAGGTAAAGAAAAGCGGACTTTGGAGCCTTGTGGTACAGAGCCACTGCAGTAATAGGAATGGTCGCTCCAATCCACCACCAGTCCGGCCCGCATCACCGGGTCTCCGGTTTCACGTTGTAATTGCAAGGTCAACGACATGGAATGCTCAAGGGCAAAATTTTCCGGGGTTACGTTTTCAAGGCCTCCGTATTTTATGATGAGATCCAGTACCGGGATATCATCAATCGTATATACATGATTACCGGTACTTTTCGTAACTGTCCTTATCGTGCCAATCGCATTTGAGCCTGAAGTTGCTCGTCCTTTCATATTAATTTTATCTTCATCAAAAGCTATGGCCACAATGCCGTTGTTACTCGACCTGTTATTCGTAAAAACAAATTGTTCTTTAAATCCATAATCATCTCCGGCCATGCCACCATTCACATTTACCTTTTTGCCAAGAATATCTTCAAAACCGTGCAACAGTTCCTCCGCATCCGTATTGAGGTTGCTGCCGGCTATAAGAAAACATGGATGTTCAAATTGTTTCAATGCATTTTTGGCAATTTCATGGGCAGTATGTCTGTAATTGTTTTCTGAAAACTCTTCTAAATAAATGCGGAAGTAGGAACGATTAATATCGAGCAGCATCATGGCTGTTTCACCGGAACTGATTCCTTCACCGGTAAACTCGCCATTGGTGGTAGCGCCATAAACAGCAATGCCTGTTTCATCCAGTATTTTGCTGATGGCCGACTTATCCTGCTTGACGGATAAAAACACAATCGCTAATGTTGGTTTAAATCCATCTGCCATGCTTTGTTGCAACGCTGTTTTAACTTCTGCGGTAGAATTTCCTTTAATGGATTTTGCTTTCATGGGGAGAAACGGACGGGTTAGGGTTGGTAGACTGTCTTGCTAATATACTCAAAGAAATTGAGCAGCAACACTGGGATTTGACCATGTTTTGCAATCAGAACAAAAGGCTTATGACGATCTGAAAGAAAACAATATCAAACTTAACTCCGGGTACTGGTCAACGTTGGGAGTTGTAAAGCAACTACAGGAATAACAACCCAGGTCGTAAACCTAATTCAGGATTAACAAGTTAAACTGTCGGCTCTTTTAGGAAGAGCAAAAACATTTGTAACATTGAATCAGGATTAACATCTAACCCTGTAAAACACTTTTAGTAACTACCCTTAAAAGTGTCAAGTAATTTTAGGAAGGTACAACCAGTTTAAGTTTTGCACAGCATCAACACCAGCCACAGGATAATCATGTTGATCTCCATGTTAATCCACGCTGGAAAGAATGTTCCTTTCAACTCGATCCATCGCTAACGCAGGATGCTTGGCATCAGTTTAGGCGGGAAGCTGGCCTTGTTGCCTATTTCCGGCCGCTTACTGATGCCAAACCGATGGGCGCCTGGAATTATGAAATCTCAGTACTACAATGGGCAACCGGAATTGATGATGAAGAGGCTGCCTGGAACGACACCTTTGTTCATCCCGATTCAACACATTGGCTTACAGAAGGTCCGCGCCTCGCATTCCCTGGGTTAACAGCCCGGGTAGGGATTACTAACAAACTGGATGTTGGTTTCTATGCGACCAAAAACCCCAATGCGAACTATGGATTTTTTGGTGGCCAGCTTCAATATAACCTGGTGAATGATGCCACAAAGAAATGGGCTGCTGCTGCCCGCATGAGTTTTACTTCGATGTATGGCCCCGATGATTTAAAATTGAATGTCTATGGGCTGGACCTACTTGCCAGTAAAGAGTTTCCCATTTACTCCAACCGGATTTCGCTATCGCCTTATGTTGGTGTTTCATCGTATGTATCAAACTCTCATGAAACAACCACAGCTGTTTATCTTAATGATGAACATGTAATAGGGGGGCAGGTGATGGCGGGAGCTGTGCTGAAACTTTCAATCGCTCGCCTTGGCGTGGAATACAACTTTGCAAAAGTAAATACACTTTCGTTTAAGATAGGCGTGGCATTTTAACAATCGCTTCGCTGCTCGTTCGTCAACGTCAATAATAAGTCGTCTGACCATTTCAAGTGGTCATGACGACTTTATGCTTTCCTTTTTTGGTATTGCTTTTCTTCGCAGAGTTACTCGTTTCGAGAACTCTGCGCGAATGGGTGAACCCTTGGTTGTGATTGGTCAAAAAAAGTTAAGGAGTTACTAGTTGTTGCCGGTCGCCCGACCCGCAACCAAATTAAGCGCACAAAACACACTGTTTTAACTCTCAATTTTCTATCTTTAATAAGTGAAATTCAGGCTCCTGATTCTTTGCTTTCTTACTTCCCAGCTGGCTCTCGCCCAGCAATGGGACAGTCTGAAGTTTGTTTTACTCACAGATACCCTTTTACAAAAGTCAATTCAAAGAGCAGATTCCGTCACGCTCTCATTTCAATCCAAAGTAGATAGTCTCAATACCTTATATCAAGAGCAGTTTTCAAAAATTGACTCAACGCGTAATCGACTTCAGTTAAAAATTGATAGTCTCAATAACCTCAAACTTCCTACTGAAAAACTTACCCGTAAGCTCGATAGTTTGAATCAACTCAAAGGCCAACAGCTTGCAGGCCTCACCAAAAAAGTAGATGAACTTAAATCCAAAGCCACCCAGGGTTTGAAGGAGATTCAACTGCCACCGCAGTTACAAGAACCCATGCAAAAACTGCAATCATCCATACAAGGGTACTCTTTGCCGGCTTTGAATACAGCAACTCCAGGCATTCCTTCATTAGAGATACCTAAACTTGGTAATACAAAATTGCCCACCCTCACCAATCAACTCGCCCTCGATCCCAACCTCAAAGACCTCACTAGCAACCTGAACAAAATTTCGGGTATAACGGACCAGGCCGGCCAGTATGCGCATGATGCGCAGAACCTCGTAAAAGGAAACCTGGATGAAGTAAAAAGTATAGACAAAACCATTGAATCAAAAGTAGCTGGCATGGATGGGGTAGATCAACTGGCGGAAGGCAAAGCTTTAATGACGGAATACACACAACTTGATTCTGCAGCTTTAAAAAACAAGGCAAAAGAGTTAGTGCAGGAACAGGTGATGAACCTTGCCCAGGATCACTTTGCCGGCAAACAGGAAGTGTTGCAACAGGCGATGGATAAGATGAGCAAACTGAAAAGCAGATACTCGGAAGTAAAAAGTATGGCCGAGCTGCCTAAGAAATTACCTAACCCGCTCAAAGGCAACCCGTTTATCGAACGGCTTGTGCCGGCCCTCACGTTTCAGATCCAAACGAGCCAATACTTTCTGCTTGATGTAAATCCCATGTTCATGTATTTGATCAGTCCCCGGTTGTCTGCCGGAGCCGGGTGGAACCAGCGCCTGCCGTTTGACGGCCTCAGCATTACCAGTGATGAGAGCATTTACGGTCCGCGTGCAGCCTTCGAATTCAAATGGACCAAAGGCATCAACTTCCGGTTGCTGCCCGAAATCATGAATACTATCATTCCACCGCTCATTGCCAGCAGTAAGGGGGTAGATCCTGCTTTCCGGGAGTGGGTGCCCAGTATTTTTGTAGGGATCAAGAAAGACTTCACGGTTTACAAAAACATCAAAGGCAACACCGAAGTGCTTTACAACCTCTACGACAAAGATGGCATGAGTCCCTATGGTGACCGGCTGGCTGTACGCTTTGGGTTTGAGTTTCCGATAAAGAAGAAAGTGAAGGCTCCCTAACTTGTACCTTATCAAAACCTGGAGTCCAGGCAGGCCTGTACTAAGGCTAAAAAAAGGTAAAAGCCACCACAGAGATACTAAACACCAGCGCAATTTAAGTAACCACCAATGTTGATAGGGGTGGCTGGCCGTACTACAATGCGTGGTTGGCAATGCTACAAGACACCATACGCAGTGTAGTTACTACTGGCCAAAGAAGTAGTTAGACGTGGCGAGCAATGTCGGTAGTAGTGGCTGGCTGTGCTACAAGACCTGACGATCGATGCTACAAGACGTGGCTGGCAATGCTACTAGTCACCATGCGCAATGTAGTTACTACTGGCTGGCGATGCTACAAGCTGTGGCTTGAGATGTAGTGAGCAGTGGCGAGCAATGCTACAAGACGTGGTGAGCAATGCTACTACTCACCATAGGCTGTGTTGTACCTGCTTACCGGCATACAAACCTGCTGATGAGGGATGTCGGTAGTCGTTGTAAAGATTCTACTACCCATTGGTGGAATGCTAAAAGCATGGCGAGCGAGGCTACTAGTCACCTGGGGATGTGTTGTAGCTGGCCAGAGATGTGATTAGACGTGGCGAGGGATGTTGGTAGTGGTGGCGAGCAATGCTACAAGACGTGGAGAGCAATGCTACTACGCACCATGCGCAGTGTAGTTAGCTCTGGCCAGAGATGTGGTTAGACGTTGCGAGGGATGTTGGTAGTCGTTGTAATGCTATCGCTTTAAGACACTGCCCAGAAAAGTGTGTAAGTGCGGGTAGTGTCTGAGTAACTGCGTA
>DAOOCD010000224.1:0-6019 GCA_035408225.1 Cyclobacteriaceae bacterium
TACCGGCAAAAGGCTTCCGCTGACAGGTTGGCTACTGCGGCTACTTCCTCAATTTTAATTTTGCGATTGCTTTGACTGAAGGTGAACTGTAAAATATCATTCATACGTTTGCCTTCATTTACGGTTAGGTTAGAGTGTACCTGGGCTACAGACAATGGAATTAAATCCTTTGATTCGCTTAACACCTTGAGCAAGTGCAAAAAGTGAATTAGCTTACTAACTCCTTTCAGTAATATCATTTCTCTGATTAATGGGGCAAGTAGAGAGTGTGTTTTTCCTTGAATGCGATACCCTACACCCGATTGTAAAAGAAATTTATAGACTTTTTGCAGTTCATCCAGTTGCCAGAAATTTTCTCCCGCATATCGTTCATCAAAATATAGAGAAGTTGCATTTACCCGTTGTTTGCTCTTGGGTTTATAATAAATATCATCATTGCGAAATACATGTGGTTGGCTGCTACCAATAAGGAATAGACTCCCGGCTGAAAACCGTCCAACATAATCACCCGCAATCAAGGTGCCTTCACCTTTCTCAATAAACATAATTTGGGTCTCCGGATGCTGATGTAGTTTGTCGTAGAAGTAGGGAAGTACATCAACCTGAATACGGAAAGCTTCGCGTGATGTTTTGGGTATACTAAAGGGAATTACTTTCATTTTGGCTTATATTGATCAAATTTAAACACTAAATGTTTGATTATTGATCAATATAGTATCATTATTAACTAGTTCAGGCAAACCATAATCCATCTCAGAGGCATAATTTTGAGTTATAAACCAAAAATTCTGATTATGGCAATTCAATGGAAGGGAGTTTTCCCGGCACTTACTACCAAGTTTACTTCTGATGATAAATTGGATTTTTCCTTTTTTGAAAGGAATCTGAAAGCCCAATTGGATGCTGGGGTTGAAGGTGTAATTCTTGGTGGTACACTCGGTGAAGCAAGTGTATTAAGCAATGAAGAGAAGTTTGATCTCGTAAAATTTACTGTCGAGAAAGTTGCCGGTAAAGTTCCTGTGGTGATGAACATTGCCGAAGGAAGTACACGCGAGGCCATGAAGTTGGCAGCGGAAGCCGAGAAGTGTGGGGCCAAAGGTTTGATGATGTTGCCCCCCATGCGCTATAAATCTGATCACCGCGAAACGGTTGCTTACTTTAAGGCGGTAGCTGAGTCAAGCAGTTTGCCCATCATGATCTACAACAATCCGGTTGATTATAAAATTGAAGTTACTCTCGACATGTTCGGTGAGTTGGCAAATAATAAAAATATTCAGGCAGTAAAAGAATCCACGCGCGATGTGAGCAACGTTACCCGCATGATCAATCGCTTTGGAGATCGCTTTAAAATTCTTTGTGGTGTCGATACCATTGCGATGGAAGAACTAATGCTGGGTGCTGATGGTTGGGTGGCCGGATTGGTATGCGCATTTCCGAAAGAAACCGTGGCAGTATACAAATTGACAAAAGCTAATAAAATCGCAGAGGCTTTGAAAATATACAGGTGGTTTTTACCATTGCTTGAGTTGGATATTCATCCAAAGTTGGTTCAATACATTAAGCTTGCTGAGCAAGAGGCAGGAATCGGTTCTGAGAATGTGCGTGCACCGCGCCTGATTCTAGAAGGTGAAGAGCGTGATCGGATTTTGAAAATCATTCGTGAGGGAATTAAGAATAGACCATCTTTGTAAACCTCGGGCTAAAGTCTAATTCCCAAGACTTTAGTTACGGGCTACTTGAAATTTAGCACTATGAAACACACTGATGCAACTATAAGCGATGTGAATGCGGCTATGCAGGAAGCACATATCGCATTTCTTTCCTACAAAAATTTTTCTGGAAAGAAAAAAGCAGAATTCCTTCGCGCGATTGCAGATGAGATTGAAGCATTGGGTACTCAATTGGTGACAACCACTATGCGGGAAACCAATCTCCCAGAAGCACGCATCATAAACGAACGTGGCCGCACAACAGGTCATTGTCGTATGTTCGCTGATCTGGTGGAGGATGGATCCTGGGTAGAAGCAAGGATAGATACAGCTATTCCAGATCGTGTACCGGCACCCAAGCCGGATATTAGAAAGATGCTGGTACCTATTGGTCCTGTTGTGGTTTTTGGTGCGGCTAATTTTCCATTGGCCTATTCCACGGCTGGGGGTGATACTATCTCTGCTCTGGCTGCTGGTTGTACGGTTATAGTGAAAGCACATCCAGCCCATGCTGAAACATCTGAACTTATCGCTGGCGCTGTTAATAAGGCCATTGAAAAAACCGGAATGCCGCAAGGTGTTTTTCAACATGTACTTGGTGCGAGCTTCGAAGTTGGACAGGCGTTAGTAAAGCATTCGTTTACCAAGGCCGTAGGATTCACCGGATCATTGGCAGGGGGGAAGGCGTTATTTGATTTGGCTAATCAACGTCCAGAACCTATTCCTGTCTTTGCTGAGATGAGTAGCATCAATCCCGTTATTCTTTTACCGGAAACACTACAACGAGACGCAGAAAAGACAGCGGCTAATCTGGCAGCTTCCATTGCACTTGGAGTAGGACAATTTTGTACAAATCCTGGTTTGATAATAGCGGTGGAAGGAGAAGGATTGGACAGGTTTATTAAATCGTTATCAGCCGAAATTCAAAAAGTGATGCCCGGCACCATGTTGCATCAAGGTATTGCGGATAACTACACAAAGAGATTAACGCGGACACTTGCACAAAAAGGCGTGAAAGTGGAAGGTCAATCTTCTACGGAAGCAAATGCTTCGCAAGGAAGACCTCATGTTGCTTCTGTAGCGGGTGAAGAGTTTATTAAAAACCCTATGCTGGCAGAGGAAGTGTTTGGTCCATTTTCGCTAATTGTGCGCTGCAAGAACAACGATGAATTGCATACCGTAATCAATCGCTCGCACGGTCAATTAACTTCCACTATAATTTCAGATGAAGCAGAGATGACTAAGTATTCCAGTCTGCTCAATATGTTGGTTGAGAAGGCCGGGCGTTTGGTGGTGAATGGAGTTCCGACAGGTGTTGAGGTTTGTCCGTCTATGCAGCATGGTGGACCCTTTCCGGCAACAACTGATTCTCGTTTCTCTGCCGTTGGCACGGATGCCATCAAACGATTTGCTCGTCCCGTTGCTTTTCAGAATTTCCCGGATTCACTTTTGCCCGATGAACTTAAAGAAGGAAATCCATTGCGGATTTGGAGATTAAGAAATAATGAATGGAGTAAGAATTAGACAATAGGCAACATGCAGTAGGCAATTGAGCATTTTATAGCCTGCTGTTCTTGCCTACTGTCAACTCAGTAATTTATAACTATGAGTAAAACATTTTTCTGTATAGATGCACACACGTGTGGTAATCCGGTTCGGGTGGTAGCGGGTGGAGGTCCGCAGTTGGAAGGGAAAAACATGAGCGAAAAACGTCAGCATTTTTTGAGTGAGTATGATTGGATACGTAAAGGACTAATGTTTGAGCCCCGTGGTCATGATATGATGAGTGGAAGTATTTTGTATCCACCCTCTGATCCAGTCAATGATATTGGAATTTTATTCATTGAAACGAGTGGCTGTCTACCCATGTGCGGGCATGGTACAATAGGTACTGTAACGATTGCCATTGAAGAAGGATTGGTGATACCAAAAACTCGGGGTGTATTAAATCTCGAGGTTCCAGCAGGATTAGTTCGTGTAGAATACAAGCAGGAAGGAAAAAAAGTTAAATCGGTAAAGATTACGAATGTAAAAGCTTATCTCGCTGCTGAGAATATTACTGCAGAGTGTCCTGATCTTGGCGAATTAAAATTGGATGTTTCGTATGGTGGAAATTTTTATGCCATTGTTGATCCGCAACCAAACTTTCCTGGTCTTGAAAAGTTCACTGCTGATCAATTGATAAGCTGGAGCCGGGAGTTAAGAAAGAACATTAATAAGAAGTATCAGTTTGTGCATCCTGAAAACCCAACCATCAACGGTTGTAGTCATATTCTGTGGGCTGGAAAAGTGATTGATCCAACCTCCACAGCTCGCAATGCAGTGTTTTATGGAGATAAAGCAATAGATCGGTCACCGTGTGGCACAGGAACTTCTGCGCGATTGGCACAATGGCATGCCAAAGGAAAGTTGAAGAAGGGAGAAGATTTTATTCATGAAAGTATTATCGGTTCCAAGTTCATTGGAAGAATAGAAGAAGTAACCGAATTGAATGGTAAACCTGCCATAATTCCCAGTGTGGAAGGTTGGGCAAAGATTTACGGATATAACACGATCAAGATTGATCCGGATGATGATCCCTATGCATTTGGGTTTCAGGTTATATAAACCACATAGAAACATAGGGCACATAGTTGCATTAATTCTATGTAATCTATGTGCCTATGTGTTAAAAAAGTAGGTACATGAAAATTGGAATTATCGGAGGCGGTATTATAGGGTTAAGTTCAGCATACTATTTAATTAAGGCCGGACATCAGGTTACCATTATTGAACAAAGTGATCTGAAGGATGGTTGCTCGATTGGCAATGCGGGTATGATTGTACCAAGTCATATCATTCCATTGGCGGCACCAGGCATGATCTCCAAGGGCATACGCTGGATGTTTAATTCAACGAGTCCGTTTTATGTGAGGCCTCGTCTAAATTCAGACTTACTAAAATGGGGCTATCAGTTTTATAAACATGCTACCAAAGACCATGTAAATAAATCAATTCCTGCGCTTAAGGAGTTGAGTCTGCTTAGTAAGGCCCAGTATCAGCAATTGTCGAAAGAACTTCCATTTGAATTTGGTTATCATGAGCGCGGACTTTTAATGCTCTATCAAACTAAAGAAACAGAGCATGAAGAAGCTGAAACGGCAGCCATCGCTAATGATCATGGAATAGATGCCAGGGTTTTGTCCCCAGAGGAAGTTCAACAGCTAGAGCCCGATGTGAAGGTAACTGTTAGGGGTGGAGTTTATTTTCCTGGCGATGCACACATTACGCCACAGGCATTAGTAACCCAGTTGATCAAATTTCTAAAAGACAAGGGTGTTACATTTCTTATCAATACATCTGTTACGGATTTTGAAGTTGAGCATGGAAAAATCAAATCTGTAGAAACGAATCAAGGTGAATACGTTTTTGATGAAGTTGTGATTGCCACTGGCTCGTGGTCGGGGTTGGTTGCTTCAAAATTAAAAATATCGTTGCCCATGCAGGCTGGTAAGGGCTATAGTTTTACACTTCAGAATGTCGAGAAGAATATTCGGATCCCATCCATCTTTCTGGAATCGAGGGTAGCTGTAACCCCTATGGGAACAACGCTTCGGTTTGGTGGTACGATGGAAATCACCGGGGTCGATCATTCGATCAGCTTAAACCGAGTTAAGGGAATTGTTGATTCAATTCCGCGCTATTATCCTGGTATGAAAGTGGCCATGCCGAAAGTTGAAGAGATCTGGCACGGCTTAAGACCCTGCTCACCCGATGGATTGCCCTACATCGGTCGTTCAAAAAAAATCTCTAATTTGATTTACGCAACTGGCCATTCCATGATGGGATTAAGCTTAGGGCCTGGAACTGGAAAATTGATTGCTGAAGTAGTAGCTGGAAAGCAAACATCTACACCGTTAGATGCTTTTACTCCTGAGCGATTTACGTAGTTTTTCAATATTAGTAACCAGGAAAACGCAGCTAACTACCATTTGAGTAAAACTTAAATCGATTCGTAACCATCTACGTTACTGGAAGTATTTATAGTTTTACTAGCAGTCTAAAACCAGCAGCCATGCTCAAAAACAACTTAAAAATTGCTTCACGGAGTCTGCTGAAGCAAAAAATATATACAATTATTAACGTTTTGGGCCTCGCAGTTGGCATAGCTAGTTGCCTGCTCATTGTGCTATTTATACAGAATGAGTTTTCTTATGATAAATTCTTTCAGGATCATGATCGCATTTATCGCATGGTTCTGGAGCGAAAATACCCCACGCACTCCACATTTTATTCCATTATCCCAAACTCTTTCGAAGGTGTAATCAGGC
>DAOOCD010000225.1:0-5960 GCA_035408225.1 Cyclobacteriaceae bacterium
AACTTCTCGGCAGACCTTTTAGGACCCCTAGGTTTGATTTTGCAGAGAAGTCATACTTCGCTTCCCTCTATCAGTTTGGTGAAGAGATAGGCAAGATGAAAGCCTTCCGCGAATCAAAGAAAGCCAGGGGAGTTAAGGATGCTTTGTATATCAACCGCACGTATTACGGTCTATACAACCTGCTACACGAATTGAAGGCCGATGTGGATACAACTTCCTTTGTGGATTTTGTGAAGTAGGTCATTAATCTTTCTCACCCCTTATGTTTCTTAATTCAATGATGTCAAGCATATCTTTGGGTCTGCCTGATTTCGCTTTGTAAAAAATCAAGTCTTCAAAGCCAATAACATTGAATTTAGCCTCTCCAATTGAATTAATTTCTGCATTTTTTAATGCTTCATTAAATCCCCGAAGGGCCTCTAATGATTTCATTTCTTCGTGTAATCGTGGTAGAAGTTCAACATTAAAATAGTCTAAGGGAATACGCAGAATTGTCTTTTCAGCATCAAATACAAGAGTTTTCAAATCTGACGTGTCATACCCCAAATCTGTTAATGCATCAGTAATCCTGTGAAAATTTTCAACGGAGGGTTTGTACCAGAAATCAATATCATTACTGGCTCTGGAGTATCCATGATGGTTAACAGCTAGCCCTCCAACGGCAATAAATTCTACCTTATGCTTATTTAAGGTCGCGAGTAAGTTTTCAATAAGTGCCTTTAGCCTGTCACTTAGTTCCATTCAATAATCTAACCTCAATTACATTAGAGGATTTTTTAGTTTTTCTGGCAGGGTTCAGGTAGTGAGATAGAGCCATCAGCTTGAACATAAGCAAGAGACGTTCTTTCGGTTTCATGGTTTGGACTACCTTTAGTTTATCGTCCTCTTTTTGTTGCCAGGTTATTACTTCTACTTTAGACATGATTTACCAAAATTAGCCATTTGCTATCGCAATTTCTTCACCCATATTTAATTAATACTACTGCCTGAATGAAAGCGATTGATACCAAATTGATCGAATATTGCTTTGAAAAGTCATTCACAATCAATAATTTAGTGCCTTATACTTCATTTTTTAAACTAACCATCATTTTTTATGAGGGCGATTTGGAAAGGGCACATCCAGTTCTCGTTGGTCACCATCCCGGTACGTATTTATAATGCTATTGATACTGGCCAGACGATAAGTTTTAACCTGCTTACCCGCGAGGGGCATAACCCCGTCAGCTATGAGAAGAAGGATAAAGTCACGGGTCAGCCACTGAAGAATGAAGACATTGTAAAGGGTTATCAGTATGAGCCTGGCCAATATGTAATTATTGAACAGGATGACCTCAACAAAGTGAAACTGAAAAGCGAGAAGGTAATTGAGATCGAAGGCTTTGTAAAATCGCAGGAGGTACACCATACCCTTTTTGAAACCCCTTATTTTGTAGGACCCGATGGCGACATTGCTGCCAAGACCTATGGCCTGCTTTGTCAAACTTTAAAGGACAGTGGTAAAATTGGTGTAGGAAAAGTGGTCCTGCGCGACCGCGAAACTCCGGTGTTGATTTCACCGCATGAGGGCGGTATTCTGATGTATCGTCTTCGTTATCCCAATGAGGTACGCAGCATGGGTGAAGTGCCTCAGCTTATAGAAGTGAAGGCCGACAAAGAACAGTTGAAGCTTGCCAAAACGCTGGTGGATTCAATGACCACTACCTTCGCGAAGATTGAAATGAAGGATCGATATTACGAGGCACTCAAATCTATTATTGATGCGAAGATTGCCGGTAAAGAAATAGTAACCGTTGAGGAAGCGGAACCAGAAGTAGTAGATATTATGACAGCGCTGAAGAAGAGCATTGAGGCTGCCAAGAAGAAGCCAATGGAAAAGGCCAAGGGAACGATCGCTAAAAAAGAGAAAGAGACCGCAAAGAAAACACTACGCAGAAAGGCAAGCTAAGCCACCCACCAGAAACATTCTAAAGCAGATTTTGGTTACCTTTGTGCCATGGCCAAGGTCATTCAATTTCCTACACCCAACCCCGAAAAATTCGGCTTTAAACCTGTTCGCAAGAAGAAGCACGAAGCGGACAAGCATGGCCAATTGAACCTGTTTTCAGGAGCCAAAGTCATTAACCTCCATCAACTGTCGGCATTTGAAGAGGCTTTGATGCTGGATGAACAAGGCGATAGCCGGGCAGCAAGCCAATACTTGAAATCTATTGAGAAAGGTGACTCGGTGGCCGATGCATATTGTAACCTTGGTATTCTTGAATCTGAACAAAGGAATCACAGCAAGGCCATTGATTGCTTCACCAAATGTCTGAAGGAAGATCCACGTCACTTTGAAGCGCACTACAACCTGGCCAATGTATATGCCGAAATTGGCAACCTGCCATTGGCTAAAATCCATTATGAGATTTCCATTGAGATAGAGCCTTCCTTCCCCAATAGTTACTTTAATCTGGGGCTTACGCTGGCTATGAATAAGGAAATAGATGAAGCCATCCGCAGTTTACACACCTACCAGAGTTTAGTTGTGCCAGAGGAGCGCCTGCAGGCAGAAGAACTGATTAACAGTTTGGCACGCTCTGTTCGTTAGTTACAGCATCACCAAGGTTACAAAAAACAGGATAGAGCGATATCCCTCCAACGCTATGTTCAAAAACACGATCAGCGTAAAAGATTTTACTAATAATCGCCAGCCTTTCTCCTGATAAAAGGTGTGACTTGACCTCAGTACAAAGTATAGATTAGTAATAATGAAAATGATGGTTAAGGAAGTCTCATTAAGGTAGTTACCAATACCCACTAGTCGCACAATTACCGAAAGAACTATGGCGTTTACGAACAAGTTAAAACAAGCCAGTTCCACGGCAAAGGTCACATGATCGGTGAAGTATTTGTTTTTTTTCCAATAGAGAAGATTTAACGGAAGCGAACTCAAAATCACAAACACCATCACCATCAGTTTTGCCAGGCCGGTTGTTTTCATATTATAGAAAAGTGTAAACGACTCCAGGTTCAGATTCATGCTCACAATTTTGTGGGCAATGATGGACTGATAGAAGGAGCTAAGTGGTGACAACAATTGGGTATTCAGGGAAGCATTAAATAACTGAATGACAGGGAAGAAGAAGTAGATCAGGTTAAGAACAAAAAATAACGACATTGGACTAAGGTGTTTTACCCTTTTGCCATGAGCAAAGTCGCGCGATAGAAAGCCTGGATTTTTGAGTACCAACCATAAGGTCTTTATAAACTGGCTATCCACCGAAGTGACGGTGCGAAAGACATTGTTTAAGACCGTTTTGAAAGACTTGTCCTGTTTCGTTAAAATCTTTTCTCCACAGAGATTACAGAAGTTTCCGGTGAAAACATTATGACAACTTTTGCAGGTATGGGTGGTAGCTGTGTCATTCATACAGGCCAAAGTTAGCCCTTTAATTGCTTAAGAACTTTTTTACCTCTGGATAAAAAGCCGGCACTGCCATAAGGGAGTTGGTCTTCAATGATTAATATAATTTCATGTTTCAGATCTGGATTTTCCTTGGCTAAGTTAGCTAACACGGTCATCGCAAACACTCTGACAGCAATGGCTTCCTTGGGATTATTGAGGAAGTTAAAACATAGATTGATTGTTTTAGCTTGAAGTGACCTGGGTATTGTTACATACTGAAGCAGCCGGAGAATATTTCTCTTGACAGCAACGTGTTGATCTTCTGTAGGCAGATAGCTAAGGATCTTTTTCAGGTGAGGTTTAATCAGTGAAGGATTGTGTTCCACACAAGAACTCAGCGCCCAAGAAGCACGCTGGGTAACGCGGTAGGGGCCGGCAAGGAATACATTCACCAATTCCGCAAAGCGTTTTGCATCTGTCCCCACATACTTCCTGATCTTTTCCATTTGCGGTTTGCTATGCTCATACAGGATAACTTTTACGAGATTCATAATCAATAAGTTAGTTAAATTATAGAACCATAACTATCTGAATAGTAGGTAATTTAAACCTTTGATATTAACTTTATATTCAATATAAGAGATGGACGCTATGTTGCTATTTTTTGCCATCACTGCTACGGCTTTTTTTCAGCTTGGATTGTGCTTTTTTTGCTATCATTTGAAGCAAACCCGCACTGTGTAAGATTGAGAGTCCGTTCATGTGATCCTATAAATTCTATTTAATTTAACAACCTGATTCTTCAGGGTGGAAGTGTTGTGCTAAATTGCGGACTAATTTTTATTGTCCGTGAATTTCTTGTCTGCTGAATCACTCTCCAAGTCCTTTAATGATCGTTGGCTTTTTAAAGACATTACCCTCGGCATCTCCCAGGGCGACAAGATGGCTTTGGTCGGAGAAAACGGAGCCGGCAAATCTACCTTGCTTAAAATTCTTATCGGCCAGATTCCACCTGATCAGGGTGTAGTCAGCGTACGTGATGGAATTAAGTTAGGATACCTCGTGCAGCAACCACAGGTGCCTGGCCACCTAACGATCAATGAAATCATCTTCGATAAGAACAATAAAGTAGCTACCGTAGTGAAGGACTATGAAACCTGCATTCATGATCCCCATACTTCGCCCGAACGTATGCAGCATGTGCTCGAACTGATGGAAGAATTTAAGGCTTGGGACTACGATGCCAAGGTACATACCATAACCAGTAAGTTGGGTGTTGAAGATCTCGAACAGAAGTTTGAAGAGCTTTCGGGGGGCCAACGCAAGCGCGTATTTCTTGCACAAATGTTGTTGGCGGAACCCGACCTGATTATCATGGACGAGCCCACCAACCACCTCGACCTGCAGGCTATTGAGTGGCTTGAATCTTACCTGTCGGGACAGCAGATCACTTTGCTTATGGTTACCCACGATCGGTACTTCCTTGATAACGTTGCCAACGAGATTATAGAACTTGACCGGGGTAAACTTTTTAGGTATAAAGGTAATTACGCTTACTTTTTGGAGAAGAAGTCGGAGCGGGAAGAAATGCTGAAAACGGAAGTGGGGAAGGCTCGCCAGCTGTTGAAAAAGGAGTTGGAATGGATGCGTAAGCAACCCAGGGCTCGGGGTACTAAAGCCAAGTATCGGATCGAAGCGTTTTACGATTTGCAGGACAAAGCGTCTGTAAATCTGAAGAAAGACAGGCTTGAGTTGGATATCCAGGAAGCCAGGCAGGGTGGTAAAGTGCTCGAGCTTCATCATGTGTCGAAAAGCTATGGGGCAGCCAAGATGGTCGATAACTTCTCATACATTTTTAAAAAGAAAGATCGAATTGGAATTGTTGGTAAAAACGGAGTTGGCAAGTCTACATTTCTTGATCTTATTACCGGGGCATCGAAGCCTGATTCCGGTGAACTCATTCCTGGAGTGACAACCAAAGTGGGATACTTCACACAAGAAGTTGAAGACCTAAATCCAAATCATCGCGTAATTGAAGAAGTAAAAGAGATAGCTGAGTACATCACGATGGCTGATGGAACACAGATTTCTGCCTCTAAGTTTTTGGAGACATTCCTGTTCCCACCTGAGAAGCAATATAACATTGTGGAGAAATTGAGTGGAGGTGAGAAGAAGCGTTTGCAGTTGTTGAAGATTTTGGTGAAGAACCCAAACTTCTTGGTGCTCGATGAACCGACCAACGATTTTGATATTGACACCCTGAATGTGCTTGAGGATTTTCTGGAAAAGTTCAACGGATGCTTATTGCTGGTATCCCATGATCGTTACTTTATGGATCACCTGGTCGATCAGCTTTTCATCTTTGAAGGTGATGGGAAGATCAAGCCCTTCAATGGAAACTATTCAGACTACCGCACATGGGTGGAGGAGGAGGAAGAGGTAAAAAGTAAACCTGTAGCGGCCAAGCCCATGAAGGAGGAAAAAAGCTCCAGGAAAAAGCTCTCGTTCAAGGAAAAACAGGAATTTGACCAGCTTCAGGATGAAATCAAGAAATTAGAGAAGAAGAAAGATG
>DAOOCD010000226.1:0-5879 GCA_035408225.1 Cyclobacteriaceae bacterium
CCCGCGCTGTTCCGGGTAGCGGTGCAGACTCGCGAGGGCGAACCGTTGACCGGCGCTACCGTGGCTGGGCAATTCCTCCGCACGTCCACCAGCAAGCTGGATGTGGATTTCACGCTGAACGAAACCGCGCCGGGTGTTTACGAATCCAAAGTGACCTTGCCCGCTGCCGGCCGCTGGAATCTGGTGTTGAGCATTCGCAAGGGTGATGATTTGCATGAAGTCCAGGCCGGCACCACAGTGGGTGAGTTCAAGAGTCAATGAACCAGCTTATTTTAGGCGATTGTTTTGAAGTTTTGAAAAAGATCGAAACGGCGAGTGTCGATTTGATTTATCTCGACCCGCCGTTTTTTTCCAACCGCAACTATGAAGTCATTTGGGGTGATGTGGGGGAAATCCGCAGCTTTCAGGATCGCTGGTCAGGTGGGATTGATCATTACATTGCGTGGCTCAAAGATCGGGTAGAGGAACATATAATTAAGTCCTATCAAAAGCTAATCAACAATCCCAATTCAGTTCCTTGCGAGAAATCCTTTCCTGCAGTAGATGAATTGGTCAAGCATTCCATGATCGACAAAGCTCTGATGCAAAGACTGGAATCAAAAGCAAAACAAATCAGCGCATTACTCAACCAAAATAAAGGTGATTGGGAGGAAACAACCTATCAGCTACTTGCAACTAACTTTGGTTTTAAGATTAATAAGGAACCTTTTCTCCAACTCGCAAAATCTCTCCCCTACAAATTAATTCAAAAGCACCGGGATCAACTTACTCAGGTGGAAGCCTTACTTTTCGGACAAGCCGGTTTTCTGGTTGCCAAGTCGAAAGATGAATATCTGACCATCCTTTTTAACGAGTATCAATTTCTCGGTAAGAAGTATGATTTGATTAACAACCAACTTCATGTCGCCCAATGGAAATTTTTGCGATTGCGGCCGGCCAATTTTCCTACCATCCGGCTCGCCCAATTTGCAACCTTGCTGGCTACTCATGAAAATATTTTCTCCTCAATGCTCGAGCTACGGGATTACAAATCACTGGTTGGTTTCTTTGACATTCAGCCCTCAACTTATTGGCATAATCATTATCGCTTTGGGAAAAAATCAAAGAGCCTTGTATCCGGCTTCGGAGAGGCCAGTCGCGATATCATAGTTATTAACACGGTGGTGCCCTTATTAGTGGCTTATGGCCAATCTAGAGATGACTGGAGTTTGGTGGATAGGGCAGTTCATATCCTGCAGTCAATCCCTGCCGAGAAAAACAGAATCACTAAGCTTTGGCAAAACCTGGGAAATGCATGTAACACTGCCTTCGACTCGCAGGGTTTGATAGAGTTATATAATAATTACTGTCAGCGCAGGGAATGTTTGAATTGTGCTATTGGATCTTCGTTGCTTCGCCCCAACGTTGAGATTTCATGATTCTGATGAACATAGTCATCTTGGTTAGCCTCGCAGTGCTTTTTTCTAAGCTTGCAGCCGGAGAGCATCCCCGATTGTTTTGGTTCGCTTTGCTTTTTAAGGTTACCATGGCCCTGGCATTGGGGTTGGTGTATCGCTATTATTATAGTGCCAACGATACGTGGCTTTTTTTTGAAGATGCAGTTAAGCTTGCTGACTTTGCGAGAAACGACTTCAAATTGTATTTTGAATTTCTTTGGAGCAGTGACTCTACACATTCCATCTGGAGCGAGTTGTCGAATACGCAGGAGCGGTCTCTTTTTCTCGTGAAGATGATAAGTATCTTTTCATTGATAAGTGGTAATAATTATTGGATCAGTGCTATCTACTTCGCGCTCATCTCCTTCGCGGCAGCCTGGTATTTGTTTCGCATCGTAACGCAACACTTTCCAAAATCACGAAATTCGGCTGCTCTTGCTTTCCTATTTTTTCCATCCGTAGTTTTCTGGGGCTCCGGGTTAGTGAAGGAAACGTTGGCGTTGGCTGGAATTTATTTTATTGCAACACTTTTCGTAAAGTTAATTCATCAATACCCGAGCGATGGAGATGTCAGACCGCTTCAAGCGGTCAGACGTATAAAGCTGTGGGAATGGATCACAGCTAGTCTTGCTTTTTATCTCGCCTGGAACCTGAAGTACTATTGGACCGCCTTGTTTATGGCAGTTGTCACCACGTCTCTGATAAATCTCTTTTTACGAAACCGCTTTGTGTTTTTGAATCGATATAAGATGTCACTCTGGGTAGGTATTTTTCTGATCTTGATATCCACCGTCAGTCTTATGCACCCCAATTTTTACCTGAGTCGTTTTTTGGATGTGCTTGTAACCAATCACAATGATTTTGTAGAAATCTCAAAACCTGAAGGACTTATTCACTATTATAAATTAACGGCAGATTGGTTGAGTGTTTGCATCAATGCCCCCTGGGCTCTTATCTCGGGATTGTTTCGCCCTTTTGCGTGGGAAGCGGCCGGAGTCACAGCCGTTTTAGCTTCTATTGAAAATCTTTTTTTGTTAGCATTGGTCGTTTCTTCATTGTTTCGAAAAAGAACGACCCCGGCAAATCAATCGCTTTATTATTCTGCGCTAGTCTATATAGTGCTGCTTTGCATCTTTCTGGCCTTATCTACACCCAATCTGGGTACCTTATCGCGATATCGCATTGGCTTTACTCCTTTTTTAGTATTTCTCATTTCTTATCGCAATCCATTGCTGCAATATTTGTTTGACAGAATCAGTCATTTGCGGGCATAGATCCTTCACAATATTTACCTTTGTGCCATGGAAAATCCGGTTATCATTTTTGGCGCCAATCACCTCGGGCGTGCAGCGAAAGAAATTTTTGACACCAACAGTGTAGTCGTGTATGGTTTTTTGGATGACAATAAAAAACTACATAACACCGAAGTGGACGAAGTAGTTGTTTTAGGTGATACTGATAATGATGGGTTTCTTAAACTGATCGGTAAAAAGTGCGAGGCCTTTGTGGCAGCTGATGATAATAAATTGCGTAAAGGACTTGTGAAGATGCTACAGGAGGTACGCCACGTGCAGCCGGTAAATGCTATTCACTCTCAATCGGTGATTTCGCTGAAAGCGATTATCGGGCATGGTAATTTTATAGACTTTAACACCTATCTAGCTCCAGGTTCGAAGATCGGGAGCCATTGTATTCTTAACGCACGCACCTTTGTGGGCGTAGAAAGTACATTGGGAGACTTTGTTCAGGTTGGTGCAGGGAGTTCCATCAACGCAGGCGTTACTATTGAAGACGAAGTTTTTATTGGCTCGGGTGTAACTATTGTTTCCGGTGTCACTATAGGCAAAGGCGCACGCATTGGTGCTGGCTCTGTGGTTATTGCTTCTGTCAAAGAGGGCGAGACAGTGTTTGGAAATCCAGCGCAAAAGATAAAGAGTTAATCTAGTCATGGCCAAAATTCCCGAAACCGATCTCGTCTTAAATCCGGATGGCAGCGTTTATCATTTAAACCTGTTGCCGAAGCATATTTCTGATATTGTGATTGCTGTTGGCGACCCGGGCCGCGTTTATACAGTGAGTCAGTATTTTGATGAAGTAGAGTTTGAAATGAACAAGCGTGAATTCATCACGCATGTAGGTAAATACAAGGGCAAACGTATTACGGTAATCAGCACAGGTATTGGCCCCGATAATGTCGAGATTGTTTTCACGGAATTGGATGCCTTGGTGAACATTGATTTGAAAACGCGCGAACCAAAATCCCGAAAGAAGAAATTGAAGATCATTCGGATTGGTACATCGGGCGCTTTGCAGGAAGATATTCCGGTGGGCTCACATTTAGTTTCGGACTATGCCGTTGGCCTTGATAACCTGATGAGCTTTTACGATTTGCCCATGGATGATGTGGAGGCGGGTTTAGCCCATGACATTCACCGTAAAACAGGACTTCCGTTTATGCCCTATGTAGTGCGAGGGTCTGAAACCCTGCGCGATCAGATTGCTGGAAGTGATATGATTAAGGGCAACACGGTTACGTGCCCTGGTTTTTATGCGCCCCAGGGACGCGTACTTCGGCTACCGATTCGTTTTCCCAATTTATTGGAAGACCTTAATTATTTTCACAAGGGAGATTTTTGGCTTACAAATTTTGAGATGGAAACTTCTGCCTATTATGCATTTGGAAAATTACTGGGTCATGAAGTGCTTAGCGCGAACGCTATTATTGCCAACCGCATGAAGACAAAATTTTCTAAAGACCCGCACAAGATCGTAGATGGTTTAATTAAAAAGGTATTGGATCGGGTTTAATTCGAATCTCGAGCTTCTAGCTTCCATTCTCGAACCCTGAACTTCTGGTAATTTTACCCTTACATTTACGCTATGAACATAACTTATTGGCAGGTAATCCGGGATGATTCGAAACGAACGTTTGAGGTAATCAGCAAAACAACTAATGATAATGCGTTTACCAATCGAACGCACGCCATGCAAAAGGCTGGCATGAATGTAAGTTGTATGACGCCCCCGGTCACTAATAAGACATCCAGTAAAGACGCGATAAAAATTATAGGCTACACGAAAGAAGACGGATTGAACGAGCGACTGATAAAGGAGTATTCAGAAATTCTAAGAGCTATTGATCCCTGGTGATTTATTCCCTGTCTGCTCCGCCAATAGGTGGATTCGACAAAGGCAAGCGGTCGAATCAACAACCATGTTTACTTTATTTACACATCAACGAGACCCTGCCTACCGGTATAATTTGCATTTCATACTTCTCCACGGCCTTGGAGCAAAACAATTCGTCTAATCAACACAGGATATTAAATTATAAGGATGTATTGAGTAACTAGCATTGAAAAAGAATCAGCATGGAAATCGGTATTGATAGTTTCGCTTCAACGGTAGCGAGCGATGGTGGTAAGTCTGCCAACAGTGTACAGGTAATACAAGAATTACTGGAGCGCATTGAACAGGCTGATAAGTCGGGCCTCGATGTATTTGGAATAGGGGAGCATCATCGCGCGGAGTTTCTGGATTCGGCACCCACTGTTTTACTCGCAGCAGCAGCAACCCGCACCAAACACATTCGGCTGACCAGTGCTGTAACCGTCTTGAGTGCAGCCGACCCGGTACGGGTATTTCAAAATTTTGCAACACTCGATCTGGTTTCGCAAGGTCGTGCCGAAATGGTTGTGGGCCGGGGTTCCTTTATAGAATCCTTTCCACTGTTTGGTTTGAACCTCAACGATTATGACGCATTGTTTGCTGAGAAGCTCGAACTGCTGTTGACCATTCGTAAGAACGAAGTGGTAACGTGGTCGGGTAAATTCAGACCATCATTAAAAAGCCAAGCCATCTATCCACGCCCATTGCAAAATCCATTGCCCATCTGGTTGGGTGTGGGCGGTACTCCCGAATCGTTTATCCGTGCCGGAGTTCTTGGTTTGCCTTTAATGGTAGCTGTTATCGGTGGAGAAACACATCGCTTTCGTCCGTTGATTGATCTTTATCGTCAGGCCGGAAAGGAAGCCGGCCATTCACTGGAAGTTTTGAAAGTGGGGTTGCATTCCTTAGGCTATGTGGCCAACACCACAGAAGAAGCGATTGATGATTACTATCCAGGCTATGCCGAAACCTTTACACGCATTGGCAAGGAGCGCGGCTGGCCTCCAGTAACACGCTCAAGATTTGATATGCAACGGGGCCCCACAGGTGCTTTTCTCGTGGGTAGTCCTGAAGAAGTCGCAGAAAAAATTTTACGACATAGCGAATCACTGGGTGGAATCTCCAGACTTACATTTCAAATGGATAATGCAGGCCTATCGCATGCTAAACTGTTGCAAGCCATTGAACTGATTGGATCACGGGTTGCGCCTATTGTTAAGCGGAAACAAACAGGCTGATATTACTATTGCTTTATCATTTTCAATAGTATTCAAT
>DAOOCD010000227.1:0-5872 GCA_035408225.1 Cyclobacteriaceae bacterium
GCATTCAATAACCGTAAGCTGCTGAATAGATCGGTTACACCACTTACAGTGCCTTTTAGTTTTTGTAAGTGTTCAACTTCATCCCGCAATACATCTTCGGTAGGAAGAAACTCATGAATTGGAGGATCTAACAGGCGCACCGTAACGGGCTTGCCTTTCATCGCAGTAAAGATTTCTCGGAAGTCTTTGCGCTGAATATCTTTCAGGCGATTAAGAGCTGATTCTCTTTCTTCTGTAGTCGCGGCCAAAATCATTTCAACCACTATCGGTAAGCGATCTACATCATTAAACATTCTTTCCGTACGGCATAAGCCAATGCCCATAGCACCAAAGGTCAAGGCTTTATCAGCGGCACCGGGAGTATCTGCATTCGCATACACTTTCAATTTTGCAACTTCATCTGCCCAGCTCAACAATGTTTTAAGATCCTCAGAGAAGATAGGCTCAACGGTTGGAATAATGCCTGGATAAACGAAACCTGTTCCACCATCAATCGTGATATAATCGCCTTCGCGCAAAATCTTATCCCCAATCTCAGCCTGGCGAAGTTTTACATCTACTTTAATACCTTCGGCACCAGCCACACAAGGTTTACCCATACCTCTTGCCACTACAGCAGCATGTGAAGTTTTACCTCCACGACTCGTAAGAATACCCTGAGAAGCAAAGAACCCGTGAATGTCTTCAGGCTTGGTTTCTTCGCGAACCAAAATAACTTTTTCGCCAGCGCGACCTAACAACTCAGCGCGGTCAGCATCAAACACAACATGACCCGATGCAGCACCCGGTGAAGCAGGAAGACCTTGAGCAAGAGGTTCAACTTTATGCGAAGAATCTAACCGTGGGTGAAGCAATTGTTCAAGAATATCAGGTTTGATACGCAACAAAGCTTGCTCTTTGGTAATCAATCCTTCTTTCACCATCTCCACAGACGTGCGAACCATCGCTACTGTGTTCATCTTACCATTGCGGGTCTGCAAGCAGAATAGTATTCCCTTTTCAATGGTGTATTCAAAATCCTGAACTTCTTTATAGTGTGTTTCTAGCTTATTGCGCAATCCTTCCAGTTGCTTGAATAGGTCTGGCATTTCAGTAGCAAGTTCAGCAACAGGTTTAGGAGTGCGAATGCCGGCAACCACATCTTCGCCTTGTGCGTTGGTCAGATATTCTCCAAACATTACGTTTTCGCCAGTCCCAGGGTCGCGGGTAAAACCAACGCCAGTAGCGCAATCGTTACCCATATTACCAAACACCATGGTTACAACATTCACTGCAGTACCATTAGCCATGGCAGGTGTGATCTTAAACTCTCTGCGATAATCAACGGCACGCTTGCCCATCCATGAATTGAAAACGGCCTTGATGGCAATTTCAAGTTGTTCGTAAACATCTTCCGGGAATGGTTTGCCGGTATGCTCACGTACTACTTTCAGAAAACGTTCGCTGATGTCAATCAGATCTTTGGTATTTAAACCAACATCTACTTTTACTCCAGCTTTGCGTTTCACTTCTTCAAAGTGAACATCAAATTTTTCATCGGGTACACCCAATGCAACCTTTCCAAACAATTGGATAAATCTGCGATACGCATCATATCCAAAACGTTCGTTGTTGGTTTGCTTGATCAGACCTTTTAGAGTTTTAGAATTTAATCCAAGGTTTAGGATGGTATCCATCATACCGGGCATTGACATAGCCGATCCGGAACGAACAGAAACCAATAGTGGATTTTCGGGGTCTCCAAATTTCTTTCCGGTTGCTTTTTCAAGCGCAAGCATATTTTGCCTTACCTGATCAATTACACCCAAAGGCAATTTGCGATCGGGTTCGGCCAGGTAGGTTAAACAAGTTTCGGTAGTTACAACAAATCCAGGAGGAACGTTAAGTCCAATCTGGGTCATTTCGCACAAGTTCGCTCCTTTGCCGCCCAGTAATTGTTTGTTCTTTCCATCGCCTTCATGGAAAGAGTAGACAAATTTTGAGGTTTTCGTTTCGGGCTTTTTAGCTGTGGGTTTTTCTAATATTTCGGTGTCCATGGCTCTATGTTTTAGTGTACCCGAAGGTGATACCAACATAGCACCTAAAGAATGACTTCCATCAGGTCAATGGAAGATTGAAATCAGTTGATTTCTATATAGCTAGAAAAAACACTCATAAGCTGACCTTTTACAAAGTTTGATGAGTACAATATTTTATTTTAAAAATGACTAATTCAACAAACAGAATTGGGCAATCTCTGTCAAATGCCGAATTGAAAAGTGGCTATTCGAATCCTGCCAAAAATGTTAACTTGCAGGTCTAAAACAAACGATTGAATCATGGCGCTGGTAGAACTGATCATGCCTAAAATGGGTGAAAGTATCATGGAGGCAACTATCCTTTCATGGTTGAAGAAGCCCGGTGATAAAATTGAGCAAGATGAATCCGTATTAGAGGTGGCGACCGATAAGGTTGATACCGAGGTACCCTCCACTTATGGTGGGATTTTGAAAGAGATATTGGCGCAGAAAGGTGAAGTAGTTAAGGTAGGAAGTCCCATCGCCATAATTTCTACAGAAGGAAATGAAGCAGTTACGACTTCGGCACCTAAAGAGGAAGCCAAGTCAAAATCTGAAATAAAATCAACTCATTTAGAACCCGTTTATACCTCAAACGGAACGAACTCGATTCCGGCTGTTGATTTCAAATCCTCAACCCGGTTTTATTCACCGCTTGTTAAGAATATCGCGAAGGAAGAGAATATTGCCGTTGCCGAGTTGGAAACCATTGGAGGCAGTGGTGCCGAAGGAAGAGTTACTAAAAAAGATCTTTTGGCCTATGTGCAGAATAGAAAATCTGGACAATCCACTCGAACACAAAGCTCAAGTTCTTCAGCGCCTCTTATTCCCGCTTCGATCAGTGCCGGAGATGAGATTATTCAAATGGACCGCATGCGCAAGATGATTGCTGAACGCATGGTGGATTCAAAGCGCACAGCACCCCATGTTACTTCGTTTGTTGAAGCTGATGTTACCAACGTTGTTTTCTGGCGCAATAAAGTAAAGAATGAATTTCAGAAACGCGAAGGCGACTCGCTTACGTTCACACCCATTTTTATCGAAGCCCTTATTCTGGCTATTAAAGACTATCCGATGATTAACATCCAGGTGGATGGCGATCGGATTATCAAAAAGAAAGATATCAATATTGGCATGGCCGTAGCCTTACCAAGTGGCAATCTGATCGTTCCTGTCATTAAAAATGCTGATCAGTATAATATTACTGGTTTGGCTAAAGTTGTGAATGATCTTGCCAAACGTGCCCGTGAAAACAAACTGAAACCTGATGAACTGACTGGTGGAACGTTTACTATTTCCAATGTAGGATCATTTGGAAACGTAATGGGCACGCCCATTATCGTTCAACCGCAGGTGGGTATCATTGCAGTGGGTGCAATTCAGAAAAAGCCGGCTGTTATTGAAACTCCATCTGGAGACGCCATCGCTATCCGACATAAAATGTTCTTATCACACTCATACGACCACAGAGTAGTTGATGGATCGTTGGGCGGAAGTTTTGTCAAACGTGTTTCTGATTACTTAGAGAAATTCGATATTAACAGAACTATTTAATCTGCAGATAGCCGGTTGTTTTTGGCGACCCATCACCAAGGTCAATGGAATAAAAGTATGTTCCTCCCGGTAATTTATTGTTTCCATTGATATTCGATTCGCCCCGGAAGGCTTTTTGATTATTGTCATAAGCAGACATCTCAAATACTTTGTCACCCCATCGGTTAAAAACAGCAACCTTATTGGAAGGATAGAGTTCAATATTCCGGATTTTCATCCAATCGTTTTGTCCATCTTGAGTTACCGAAACTCCATTAAAAACTTCTATTCCGCGCTCGCCAGTTAAGGCAGCGGCTGTTAAAAAAGTAATTACAGGTGCCTTCTCGCTGGTAACCGAACCAGAAGTAAGGTCACCCGTTCGGGCTGATTGGCCAAGGCTTGCATACGGCCCGGTAGCTGTATTACTCCCTGCTACAATCAGTAAATCCAGATTGTCAGTCAAACCATCTTCATCAGAAAGCGGTAACTTAATTTTGCTTTGATTCAGATTGCCAGCCCCAAGCACCAATTCCCAATATCGTTTAGAAGAGAGTTTACCTATCTCCACTTCACCGGTTAATGCCTCCGCTGAAGTAAGTTCATGTAAAGTAAGTGTTACTATAGCATTGGCATCGGTAACGTTGGTAATTTCTACCGGTAAAAATGTAGTACCATTTCCTATTGGGAAAAGCCAATCCCCGGCTCCCTTAGCTTCTACTGGCCCTACCACGTGCGATTGATCCGATCCGCCAATTACAACAGCTCCCTGATTAAGAATAATCTTAGCGCCATTTTCCGATTTGAGTACACTGCTTTGAAGATCCAATTCTGACTCAATGGTAATGTTTGCCAGAAATTGTTTCTCTCCCGTTCCGCTAATTGTTAGTTTTCCAAATGATTGATCATTGTGATTAATTGTCTGTACGAGATCACTATTGAAGGTGATCTCTCCCGATCCTGCATCATAGGTTCCTGAATTGATCCATGCCCCTGAAATACGCAGGTCTCCATTATTAATTAATGTTCCTGTATTGACAAGGCTATCTGGAACAGTAAGAATAGTTTGAGACGATACGCTCACTATTGAACCCTTGTTATAGAAGCCCTGAGCAAATGTATAAGAGAGGCACAGGCAAAGAAAAAGTGTTAGGAAGAGTTTTCGCATGACTTCCTTATTTCTTGTTTTTCAGACTTGCTTCCATACCCAATACCTTTTTTATTTCCTCCAGTTCTTTCTTAATGCTGGATATTTCTGAGTTTTCAGATTTCAGGTTCTGAACTGAGGCTTCCAATGCTGCAACTTGCTTTTGTTCTTTTAGAAGTTTTGATTGTAATTCCTCAATCTCCTTGTGTTGTTCCTGAACGGCTTTTGTTAAAACAGCTGTTATCTGTCCGTAGGATATAGACATATTGCCTTCCTCTCCATAAACAATTTCTGGTAAGACTGTCTTTACTTCCTGAGCTAAGAAACCAAAATCACGTTGACCAGTACCCTTCAACTTATAACTAACTGGTCTTAATTTTATTATCTCTGATAGTCCATATTGTAATTTACTTACATGGTATTTTTTGGTGCTGTCTGAGGCATCTGTCCAAACGCCTCCTAAAGTTAATGTTGCGCCATTTCCGTTGGTCGCAGTTGTTCCAACACGAATAGCTGCTGCACCTGGAGCAACACCAAAACCCCAACCGACTACAGCATTATCACCAAATACCATATTGTTGCTCGCACTAACAATTGCAGCCTCTCCAATCGCTGTTGAATTTACGAGGGTAGGCGCAGAAACATTGGCATTGTGACCAATAAGTGTTAATCGCGCTCCACCTACGTTTGATGCTGCTACAGTTGTGCCTACAAAAGTATTGAAGAAGCCGGTTGTAGTAATTAATCCTGCTCTTTCTCCTACCATTGTGTTGCCTGTACCTTGCACAATCTGACCCGCTTTTTCTCCAATAAGTGTGCTTATATTCGCTGTTGGCGAAGCTGACTCACCAGCCTGCGCACCTACAAAAGTGTTGCCCTGATGACCTGTATTGGCAAATCCAGCGCGCCAACCAATAATTGTATTTAGATCGCCCGCGGAAGTATTGGTAGCAGCATTCGTTCCAATAAAAACATTCCAATTCCCAACGTTGGCAACTCCAGCCGAGGTGCCATAAAATGCATTGTCTGTACCACCCCCTCCAATTGGTAAACCAGCGAATAGATTTCTTGTTCCTGTGTTTGTGATTAATGTGTTTGCACCAAGAACCGCCCATTGCGGAACTCCTCCCGTTGTTGT
>DAOOCD010000228.1:0-5857 GCA_035408225.1 Cyclobacteriaceae bacterium
CTTTTTTTCCCATCTCAAGGCCTCAGGTAAATCGCCTCGCAGGAGATAGTTTGTTCCGAGGTTACCAACGGCTGCATCGTTTGTGGGGTTTAATTCTACCGACTTAACAAGCAGTGGGAAGGCTTTGTCGTAAAGCTTCTTATAGCTATAGGCATTGGCAAGTGCTTTGTAAGCTTCTGAGAGATTCGAATCCAGTTGAATAGCACGAGTACTGGCAATGAAGCTGGAATCCAGCCACGATTCACTTCTGCTAAAGCGCATATTCATTTGACTATAAGCATCGCCTAGTCCAGCCCAGGCTCGGGCATAGGTTGGATCAAGAGCGATGGCCTGTTTGAACTGTGCAATGGCCGAGTCATTAGCGGTTGGACTGTATCGGTAATAAAGGCTTCTTCCACGCAAGTAATAATCGTAGGCTGTTGAATTTTTAGTTGCGCTGCTATGTAGTCTTACTTTTTCCAAATCGTTGAGTTGAATCTTCAACTGATCAGCAATCATTAGTGCAATTTCGGATTGCACGGCTACAATGTTTTCGGTTGTTCGCTGAAACGTATTACCCCATAAATAGGTATTGGTTTCGTCAATCATATGCGCACGCACGGCTATCTGATTTCCATGACGTTCAACACTTCCTGTTATGAGAAATTTCACGTCAAGATCTTTTGCTATGTTATCGATGGCTACTAATTGGCCTTGAAACTTTTCACTGTTCTTGCGATTGGTGACTCTCAATTTACTAATGATGGTAAGCCGATTAATGATATCATCCGTGATGCCATCTGCTATATACTTATCTTTTTCACCGCTTCTGTTTTCAAAGGGTAATACGGCAATTGAAATAGTTTTATTTCCGTCTTTGTCAATTAATGGAGGCTTCACATAAGTAAAATAGAGATATTGTAACCCCAGCATCAATAGTAAAATAGAAACCAGGGGAGTACCCGTTAATGGTTTCTTTTTATAGGGTGGAAATGGATTTGTTACGGCCTGTGGAGAGGTAGTTCTGATTATGCCATGTGGACTCACTTCATAGAACCACGCAAATAGGGTGGCAAACGGAAACCCAACCAGCATGACCCAGGTGGCCAGATTCACAAATCGTGCCTCCAGTTTCAGTACGGGAGTAAGAAAAATCAGCAGCTGGTGAAGGAGCAGAGCTACTACTACATACGTAAATGCAGCTCTCAGAACATTCCTTCGAAGCAGCTCACTCCACACCCATGAAAGTCCAGTTTGAGTAGAAGGATCATGAGAATATACCTTAGGAGGTGTCGGTGCAGGAACAGATCCATCTGGAGATGCCAAGGCCTGTACAATTTGTTCAATCGCATTGGCCGTTTTATTTAGTTGATCGCGATACAAAGTTCTATTCAGATTGTCTGCGCGATTGTCGTGCGGAGTAAGGGGCCGATTAACGCCTTGCGTTTTGAAAATGAAATCAATAGCGCGAATGGGCCCACCACTTTCCGTTACGAAAAGTCTTTTGTCTTTTTCATCGAGATCATGAATCTGAACCGGCAGAATCCGACTGGCTACATTTTTATTGGCCAACCGAACATCCAGTCCAAGTTGATCGGCCTTAGCCAGCTTACAGAAAACAAGAAATTCATTATTCCAGGCGAAGCTCTTGGGATCGCAGTAGGTGTGTGAAAGTATTGGAATAAAAATAAGACACCTCAGTTTTCCTTCCAGGCTTTTGTCAACGTTGTGGGTTTCTAAAAGTCCATCGTGTGGATTGGAATCATAGTAAACAGAAACCGGATCTTTGATGGTGGTAGCTAATTCTTCCTGCAGATTTTTTACAAACTCGGTGACCCAACCCGAACGATTATCGTTGTGGCGGTAGCTAATAAATATATCATACTCATAGCCCGGGAGAATAGATGCCATAACCAAATATAACCAATTCCAAAGCTATTTTTGCAATGTCCTTAGCAGAACAATTCGCTTGTTAAGTAAAAACTCAGAGGCAATCCGGATGTCCTCTTTAGCCTGATCGATGTTAAACGAATCTTTCTCCATGTAACCAGAAACTTTGTTCATGTCCGGGTCATTAGCCATGCTTTCTAATTCAGTTAGTACCTGATCAAACGCACGGCCAATCACTTCCATGTCGCGTTCGAGTAACATTTTCCTGAAGGCAGCAAGGTACTGAGTGTAAAGCCACTCATCGGAGGCAATGCTGCGATCCAATTCATCTTCGATGGAGAATATTAATTTATCAGTTAGTTTAGCCTTACGGGCCTCGGCTCCTTCATGAGGTTCGCGTCTGAAAATATCATCGTAGTCCCAGGGTATGATCTCAAACTTACCTGAGTCGGGACTTATGTAAAAGAAGATTTCATCTGCATAATCGCCATTATTAATAAAATAATTGAAGGCAAGCCAATTGTAATATTGATCAAGGTGTAAGGAGGAGCGCAAATGCTCATCTAACTCATGACCTTTGTGTTTTCCTAAGTCGCGGTAAATTTTATAATACCTTTCCTTGTATTGATTCGCTTCCTGTTTGGAGGGAATATTAATATACTCTTGTTCAATTTTATGTTCGGGCCCACGCCTGAGCATGTAAGGACTTTTAATGCGTGTGCTTGAATGACTTGGCTTTTCTACCAGCAGGTAAATTCCCTGTGGCAGATCATTGATCCAAAGTTTGCAATAGGTATTGAACAGGGGAAAGAGATTCAATTCATTAAGATTAATAAAAGCCCAGCGATTGTGCCATAGGTTTTTATCCATGACAAGGTTCAATAGATCGAATTTTTTAATTTTTACTTTTTCGCCCTGCGAATGGAAGGTAACGGAATGCTTCAGGTCTACAGATAATGATTTGCGGGCAAACTTCATTGTGCTGGCACCCCGCGAATGGATGTCCTTGACGATCGCTGTGTCTTGGTTGATCAGAAGTAAGGGTTGCTTAAGTTCCATTTTGCTTCCCTCAACATTACGGAGCTGCGTTAACTGTTTTTGGGTGATATAAATTCGGATTTCCGGAAAGTTGGAGCTTTCGTGAGAGCCCTGAGCGAATCCCTGATGGGAGAGGGTAATGAGAAAAAAATGAAAGACTGCTTGAAATACTTTCATGATTTCGTCCTTGGTTGAACTATAGACCCTATTTTTTACTTTGAATTAATCTTACTAAAAATAATCTAACGTCTTGCCAGCCTGGGACTGACCAAAAAGTCAAGCTGTCATCGCCCCGATGCATCGGGGCGATCTCACAAAGTATACACAATTCGGGATTCCGGGTCAAGCCCGGAATGACACTTCGATTTAGATTTTGACTTTTTGGTCAGTCCCAAACTGACAGCATTGTATTCAGATAAGAACGTTACTCCAATCACATAATCAACCAAGACCAAGAAATAAGAGAAAGACCAGTACGCTGAAAATGAAACCAAACATAAAAACCTGATAGGCATACACCAGTAAATTGTACTTGCGCTTAAGAATAAGCCCCTGGTTGTACAAATCGATGGTCATGTGTTCATAAAGATCATCTGAAGAATTCAGCAACTTGTTCATTTCAGTAAGATAATCCTGTTGCTTATAACCAGAGATTACGCCAAAAAATAGTAAACTTGACTTTTGCATTTCGCCACCCTCGGCTTTGGCTTTTATTAACTTGGGCCGTGCCGCCTGAATGGCAAAGATCACCGATACCAGACAAGAGAGGATTATTAATACGATAGGAATTATTACTTGGTTGTCGTAGGTATCGAGCTTTCCGGCTACTGCTCCGTACCCTGTAATGGCGATGATGGAAGAGATGATCATTGTATTGATACTGATAATGATGTTGGCCTTATTATCGGCCATCTGGATCAGGTTGCTTTGATTTTGGAGCGATACTCTGAAAAGAGTTTCCCGGCCCCGGTCTCCTTTTTTTTTCTTAGGTTTTTTTTCTTCCGTTTCTTCCATAATTGACGACATCTGTCAAATATAGTAAAGTTGGGTCATGTTATTTCATTCGGCTTCCGGGGATTCGGTTGTCTCAATTTAGGGATTCTTCAAAGGCTTTGATACGATGGCATACTTCCGTTTGGTTTATCTGGAATTTTCGTATCTTCATATACTCCCAATCCTTTTTCTTTATGGATACAGACGGAAATAGTTCGATATCTAATCGTAGAAAATTTTTAACAGCACTTACCTCAGTAGCAACGGCTCTGGGGTTGTCAGCCGTGCCATCTTCTGTAAAGTCGAAGCCGAGAGTAAATCCCTTAATTCAGGACTCTTCACCTATAGAAGCGTGGTTTAATACTCTTACCGGAAAGCACAAAATGGTATTCGATGCTACCTCTGCCAATGATGGACTTCCTATCGTGTATGCTTTTAACTTTATGTCTACCAATAATAAAACAGGTACTCCGGATGATCAATTAAATGCCCTCGTGGTATTACGAAGTAAAGCTATCGTGCTGGCGATGGATAGCAGCGCCTGGAGTAAGTACAAACTTGGTAAAATGTTTAAGGTACTTGATTATTCCTCCAACGCACCTTCAGAAAGAAACTTATACTGGGAAACTAAAGAAGGCGAGATGCCTCAAGTAGGCATGTCTATTAAGGAACTGCAGGAGAGAGGTGTAAAATTTTGCGTTTGCGAAACTGCAATAACCCTAACCAGCAGGCAATATGCCCTGAGTAAAAGTCTGGATCCGGCAGCTGTAAAGAAGGATTGGATCTCAAGCCTGCTACCGGAAATCCAGTTGGTTCCTTCGGGTGTTTGGGCACTAGGCCGGGCGCAAGAACATGGTTGCGGATATTGCTATGCCGGATAATTTCTGATCGTAGGTACTGTGTTCATTTGCTTTTACGATATAAATCTCTTAAATAGATTAAATAATCATAGGTAGTTTTCATTTTCGTTTAACTGGCCTTACCCACTCACTAATAAATTGATCTATGAAAAAGTGTTTCATTTTATCACTTGCTATTGCCTTATTTTCGTTAACAGCCAGATCGCAGGGATGTATCGCTATTCGCAACCTTACAGGCTTTGGGCAATTTAGTCTGCCCCAGTATAATCAGGAGCCTATAAAATGGCTGGTCAATGCAAACACGCGGTACTCCGAATTTCACAAGACCTATGAAGGTGTCAATGAGGTTAATGTACCCCCAGCTGACCAACCTTATAGCAATACCTTCATTTTGGACTTAGCCGTGACCAGGTTTTATAACAATGGCTGGTCTGTTACTGTAGACATACCTATCATGAATGGAATGCGTGAAACCTGGCAGGAACATGGTGGGATAAGTGGAGACCGTGTAAAACATAAAACCCATTCCTTCGGATTAGCCGACATCCGCGTTGCCGGTTACAAGTGGTTGTTTGATGTGACTGAAGTACACAAAGGGAATATACAGGTAGGCCTTGGATTGAAGCTACCTACGGGCGATTACAAGTATGCGGATTTCTTCTATGAAACTCAAGGAAAAGTAAGTGCCCCGGTAAATCCAACGATTCAACTAGGGGATGGAGGATTAGGTATAACTACGGAAGTCAATGCATTTTATACGGTTAATAAACTTGTAAGTCTATATGCGAATGCATTTTATCTCCTGAGCCCACGAGACATAAATGGAACCTCAAGTAGAAATCCCGCTCCTGTTCCCTACAGCCAGGCTGAAATTAACGCTGGAGCAAATATTAATAGCGTACCTGATGCCTATACCCTTCGGTGGCGCGAATTTTACCGTGAATAACTTCGTAATCTGGGGTGGAATGAGGATGGAAGGATCTCCGGTTCATGATGCGGTAGGCGGAAGCAATGGACAACGAAGAGCAGGATACTCTGTATCCGTAGAGCCTGGAATAAATTACAATTTCAAAAAATCGATGCTTTACTTATTTGTA
>DAOOCD010000229.1:0-5829 GCA_035408225.1 Cyclobacteriaceae bacterium
CATGGGTGGATTTGTACAAACAATTAAAGATTATCCTTAATTGTTTGTACAAATCCACCCATGTTGATTTTAGTGCCTATAAAATGAAAACCATTAAAAGGCGCATTATGCGGAGGATGTTGCTGCATAAACAGAAAGGATTAAAAGAGTATGCCAAATTACTAAGAGAAAAGCAGGAAGAACAGGATATCCTCTACCAGGATTTGCTCATTAATGTAACGAGCTTCTTTAGAGACACCGATACCTATAAGTATCTGAAAACTACCCTGCTTCCGAAACTGCTTAAGGATAAAAAACCAGGGGAAACTTTGCGCATCTGGGTACCCGCCTGTTCTACCGGAGAGGAAGCTTTTTCAATTGCTATGATGCTGCTCGAAATTCAGGACAGTAAATTCAGCAATATACCTGTTCAGATTTTTGCTTCAGACCTTAGCACAAGAGCTATCCACAAGGCTCGCATAGGATTATATTCCAAGCATGAACTTGAAGCGGTGTCGCCCAGGCGCGCCCAACGTTTTTTTTCCAAGAGCGATGGCGGGTTTCGGATTGATAAAGCCGTGCGCAATATCTGTGTATTTGCGCCCCATAATATTTTACTTGATCCGCCTTTTTCACGCATCGACTTTATCAGTTGTCGCAACCTCTTTATCTACCTCGATACACCGGCACAAAAGCGAGCCCTTGCTACTTTTCATTATGCCTTGCGCGATAACGGCTATTTGATGTTAGGAAAATCAGAAACGATTAGTTCATCGGCACATCTGTATAAGGAAATTAATAAAAAGTTTAAAATCTTTTCGCGTAAGTCTTATTCCGGCTTGCGAATACTGCCTTCAGTGTCACCCCGGTTTACTAACCCTGACATCCACACAGATGAGACAGTAAGCAAAGCTGAAACCCTAACAAGAGTTAAGCATCCACTGGTTAATCGGGGACTCGATAGTGCCATCGATGCCTTGCTCATCGCAGACCATATGCCGGCCAGTGTAGTCATCAATCACCAGATGGAAATTGTCCAGTTCCGCGGCTCCACAGATTTATACCTTACGAATGCAGCAGGCAAAGCCACTTTTAATATCTTACGAATGGCCCGCCCCGAAATTGCTTTTTCGATGCGTAATTCGATTACGAAAGCCATTAAATCGAATCATCGGATTGTGAAAACCGGAATCGAAACAAGGGTAAATAACACGGTGCGGTTGGTAGGCATCGAAGTTATCCCGCTCACGATTAAATCGGACGAGCCCTTGTTGCTTATCCTTTTTACAGAGCAACCGGTGGCTATCACGGTATTGAAAGAAAGGAAAAATGGAAAACCTAAGTCAGATGTAAAAGACCGAAGGATAAAACAGTTGCAGGAAGAACTGGTAGCAGCCCATGCGGAATCCCTTTCCTTTTCGCAGGAACAAGAAGCATTTATCGAGGAGCTGCAAAGTGCCAATGAGGAAGTGGTATCCAGTAATGAGGAATTGCAGACTGTCAATGAGGAATTGGAAACCTCGAAAGAGGAAATGGAATCAACCAACGAAGAGTTGATCACCACCAATGAAGAACTGCAAACCCGGAACGACCTGCTCATTGAATCGTACGACTATTCGACCGCCATTATTTCCACCTTGCATGAACCCATGCTTATTCTGGATAATAACCTGCGGGTAAAAACAGCCAACGAAGCGTTCTATAAAAAATTTGATGTTAACCAGGAAGAAACGGAGGGGATCTTATTGTATGAGTTGGGAAATAAACAGTGGGACATTCCACGTTTGCGTGAACTGCTTGAAGACATTGTTCCTAAAAATTCTTACTTCCGTGATTTTGAAGTAACCCATACGTTTCCGGATATAGGTGAAAAAGTGTTGATGTTGAATGCGAGACGTATTGTGCAGAAAAGTCATGGCGAACAATTGATCCTTCTATCCATCAATGATATTACGGCCGCGGTAAAACTTCAGAAGAAAGAGAAGGAAGAGATGACCAGGGATATGCGGATTACCAAGTCGTACAACGTGAAGCTGGAAGAGGCCGTAAAGCAACGAACTTCTGAACTGGACCGGATCAATAGTTCGCTGGCAGAAAAAAACACCGAGCTTGAGAAAATGGTTAAAGAGCTGGAAGCCTTCGCCTATGTTTCCAGTCATGATCTACAGGAGCCCCTTCGTAAGATTCGCACCTTTGCCGGTCGCATCCTTGAAAAGGAGAATCCTAATCTATCAGATACCGGGAAGAACTATTTTCGCCTGATGCAGAACTCAGCGGAACGTATGCAGGCGCTCATTAAGGACTTGCTGGCCTTTTCCCGCATTAGTACAGCCGAACGAAAATTTGAAACTCTTGACATAACTCAACTGGTAGAAGAAGTAAAAGAAGAGTTCAAAGACCGTATTGAAGAGACTAAGGCCGTGGTTGAATTGCAGGGTGGAGGCAAAATAAATGTTATCCCGTTCCAGTTTCGGCAGGTGTTGCAGAACCTGATCAGCAATGCTTTAAAGTTTGCAAAACCCGGAGTTCCTCCGCATATAATCATTGAAAGCCTAACGGTTGAATCCAATAAAGTTGATTTTGTTAAACTGATGCCTAAAAAGCAGTATAATCAGATCAGCATCCGTGATAATGGTATTGGCTTTGAACCAGAGTATACGGATAAGATCTTTAAGGTTTTCGAAAAACTACACAGTAAAGATGAATATGCCGGTACGGGAATCGGGCTGGCCATCGTTAAAAAGATTGTTGATAATCACAATGGCTTTATTAATGCCAAAAGTGAACCAAGTAAGGGAACCACATTTGATATTTTTATACCGACTACTTAAATGAATAACGAACCTTTCCGCATACTTCTTGCCGATGATGACGAAGCCGACCGCTTACTCTTCAAAGAAGCATTTGAGGAACTGAAAATAAATACGAATGTTCAATCCGTTAATAACGGTGAGCAGTTGATGGAATACCTAAACCGAAAGGGAATAGTGTTGCCGGAGATTCTTTTTCTTGATCTTAATATGCCCCGTAAAAATGGGTTTGAGTGTCTGAAGGAAATCCGGAGCAACAAAAAATTTGATGAGATATCCATTGCTATTTATTCTACCTCGGCAGCCGAGCGGGATATTGAAGCCACCTTTATTGCGGGGGCCAATGTGTATATCAGTAAGCCCAACGATTTTAATGAACTCAAACAGGTTTTGGAAAAAGCGGTGATGTCAGCCCACGTCTATCACGAGCCACCATTTAACAAAGCGAATTTCTTGTTGAGGATTTAATTTTAGGTGAGTCTGCCTCAAAAGTCTTATAAATTGGACGTGTCATTGCCTGCCTGCTCCGCCAACTGGCGGATTCGGCATAGGCAGGCGGGCAAGCAGAATGATTCTCAATACGAAGTATATACAATATAAATATTGTAGTAAATTTTATAGTAAGAAGGCGCGACCCGCAAACCAATGTGAAGAAGCACTAATGCATTCATAGCTTAGTTTCACTTTAACTGGATCGCGGGTCCCCCGATTCATCGGGGCCGCGATGACAGTAAAAAAAATGCCAACCCTTGCGCCTTGGCGTCTCTGCGATTCAAAATATACCGCTAAGACACAAAGACGCAAAGATAAATACAATTATAGCGTATGCTGTACCAGTTCTGGCTTTAATACCCGTATTGCCACATGGAATCATCAAAGGATGTCTTTGCGCCTTAGCGACTCTGCGGTTAATATTACCGTCTAGGAGTTGACGATCTTCTCAAGCTAATTCTCTCAAATCTACCGGCACCACGCGCGAGATACCTTTCTCTACCATGGTAATACCATAGATTACATCCGTGGTTGTCATTGTGCGCTTGTTGTGCGTAACAATTACAAACTGCGAGTCCTTGCTAAAGGTGCGGATGATATTATTGAACTTGTCAATGTTGGCATCATCCAACGGTGCATCCACCTCATCAAAAATACAAAAGGGAGCAGGCTTGAGCAGGTACATGGAGAACAGCAGGGCCGTAGCGGTAAGTGTTTTCTCACCACCCGACAATTGATTGATCGTTAAGGGCCGCTTGCCTTTAGGTTTGGCGATAATATCAATTTCAGATTCAAGGGGCTTGGTCGGATCGGCAAGCTTTAAATCGCAATCGTCACCCTCATTAAACAACGAGCGAAATACACGAACGAAATGTTCTTTGATGTGTGTAAAGGCTTGCATGAAAGTTTCGCTCGCAACACCTTCAATTTCACTGATCGTGCTGAAGAGTGATTCTTTTGCTTTCAACAAGTCGTCTTTCTGTGCGATAATAAAGTCGTTGCGTTGCTTGATCTCCGTATAGGCTTCCATGGCCATGGGATTGATCGGGCCCATGTTATCGAGCTTCTCGCGAATCTTCGTTACATCATTGCGCAGTTTGTCTTCATCAAACAGCGCAAGTTGTTCTGCTTCTTCCGGGGTTGCATTGGCTAATACGCTATCCAGGTCGATGTTGAATTCAACATTCAATCGTTCTTTTACCGAGTTAAGCTGAAGCTTGCTATCGTTCAACTGACTTTGCAGCTCCATCAACAAGGTGTCGATGTTCTGGCGCTGATGTTGAATTTCACGTAAGTCTTTTTCAAACTGATCGATCTCACCGCGACCTGAGTAATATTCTTTTTCGGCTTCACTGAGCCCTTTCTCCATCTCCTCCTTTTCGGCATACATGCCGATCAATTCCTCATCATTGCTTTGTGTGGTTTCAATGATGGTGCGGATCTCGTCTTCATTCTTTTTCAGTTCCTCCGTGTTGGACTCAATGCGCAAGCTGCTTTGCTCCATTGATTCTTGCTTGAAGCGCATCTCCTGTTCAACACTCTTCACGCGGTTTTCCTGCTGGTGGAAGAAGATGTTCTGTTCGTTGAACGTTGCTGACTTTTGCGTGAGCAGTTCGTTTTGAACATTCAGCTCAGAGGTAATCAGTTTTAGTTTTTCATCCTGCTGCGCCAATTCATGATGGGCCAGTTCGGCTTTCGGCTTCAGGTCTTCCAGTTCGCGGTTCAGCGTTTCAATTTTATCAATGATATCTTCTTTGCGCAAGTCGGCACTGCTTAGCATGCTGCTAAACTGTTCCTGCTTGGTGCGCACCGAAATAAATTCATCACTTACCAGTTTGATGGCATTCTGTGCCTCTTCAATTTGTTGCTTCAGCGTATTGTTGCGCAGGCGCTCCAATTCGCGCTGGCGATCAACCAACGAGTGACGAATGTCTTCTACCTTTTTGGTAAGCTCTTTGATTTCTTTATCAAGCTTCTCAAGATTTTTAGCACGGCCTATTTTCTTTCCTTCAAATAATCCAACCGATCCCCCCGATAAGCTGAACCTCCGCTTGGTCACTTTTCCGCTCTTGGTGATAAAGGTATTGTCATCCGCAGGTATGCTCTTGATATCGCCTTCATAAACATAAACCTTATCGAGAATGAAGGTCATCAGTTTATTATACTTCGGATCGAACTCAATGATCTGCGTTGCCGGAAAAGCATTCGGATACATTTGAATATGGGAGGGCGTAAACTTCTCGAATGAATCCAGGATGAAGAAGTTTGCTTTGCCCTTGCTGGCATCACTCAATATGTTAATCGCTTCGTAGGCTTCAGCTTCATGCTCAACAATATAATAGTTGAGGTAGGGCTCCAGATAATTTTCAATGGCTACCCGGTATTCTTCGCTCGTAGAAAGGATGTCCGAAAGGAGGGGAGCATTTTTTGTCCAGCCCACATTCTTCTTCAGGAACTTGATAGCTTCCGGGAAGCCTTCGAGGTTTTCTACCAACGATTTGGTAAGCTGATATTCATTTTGACGCGAATCGAGTTTGCGGCCCGACTC
>DAOOCD010000230.1:0-5812 GCA_035408225.1 Cyclobacteriaceae bacterium
AAATTTAAATCTGTGAGGGTATTTACAATTCGTGCCGGTTTGGGAAATGTTGATTTAATATAATCTCCAACTTCTTTTATTTCATTCACTTCGATCACGGAGCCACCAATTCCTGTAAGCGTTTTAATGAACTGCGCTTTTAGATCAATGGATGTGTCTCCTGCAAAATTCAAAGTGGGAAACTCAACCATGGAAGGTTGATTTTTCTTGACCGATGCCAATATCTTTTCTCTACTGCTCATGCTTTCGTTGATTCAGGTACCATGAACGAAATGATTGAGTTGATGCTTTCGGCATTTCGCGTTGCTTATACCAGGGGTTGAATTTATTGTTTATCATTAAAGGCAATGTGCGCATCACCCATCGGCCAACTGCTCCAGAAAATCTATACACCGTAGGATGTGATAGCATCTGGCTCATTACATTCATTCCGGTTTTTTTGGATGCAGTTGTATGGCCATTCTGCACCAACACTTGTCGCCATTTGTAAAGCTGATCGTGAATATCAATTTTAACGGGACAAACATTTGTGCAGGAACCGCATAGGGTGGAGGCAAATGGAAGGTCCGCATTTTTTGCCATGTCAAAGCCGGGTGCGAGGATAGAACCAATTGGTCCGGCCACAGCCGTGTGATAACTATGACCACCACTGCGCCTGTACACCGGGCAGGTATTAAAGCAAGCTCCGCATCGGATACACTTCAGTGCATTCCTGAAATCATCGCTGGCCAGGCGTTCACTGCGACCATTATCCACCAGCACAATGTGCATTTCCTGTCCTTCACGAGGTTTCTGAAAATGACTTGAATACGTAGTGATAGGTTGACCTGTTGCACTTCTTGCAAGCAGTCGGAGAAATACACTCAGATGTTTTCGCTTCGGAATGATTTTCTCAATTCCCATGCAGGCAATGTGCACATCGGCCAGTTGAACCCCGAGGTCGGCATTGCCTTCGTTGGTGCATACAATGATTTCACCAGTTTCCGCCACAGCGAAGTTGACACCGGTGAGTGCCACGCGACTGGTTAAAAAATGTTCCCGTAGGTGCACCCGTGCTGCTGCCGTAAGAAACTGTGGATCTGCATTGCCTTTGGGTGTACCTAAATGTTGATGAAAGAGTTCACCAATTTCTTCCTTCTTCCAGTGTATGCATGGCAACACGATATGACTCGGTGGTTCATTGGCGAGTTGTACAATCCGTTCACCCAGGTCGGTATCGACTACATTAACGCCTTGTTGATGAAGGTATTCATTCAGTCCACACTCTTCAGTGAGCATGGACTTACTTTTGACGATATGATTGGCTCCGTGTTTTTTAATAATGGAGTGAACAATTTCATTATGCTTCTGTGCCGTGGAGGCCCAATGAATATGAACACCATGACGAACTGCATTCTTTTCAAATTCAATCAGGTAATCATGGAGATTACTCAGTACATTATTCTTAATCTGCGAAGCGGCTTCGCGCAGTTGTTCCCATTCGGCAATCTGATGCGCGGCTTTATCCCGTTTCTCCCGGACAAACCAGAGTGTTTTATCATGCCAGTTTACCCGCTCCACATCGCGGTTAAATTTTTCTGCCAGTTCTGAATGTGTATTGTTCTGTGGGTTCATCTGTTCACTTATTCACAGAGTTAAGTATTTCAGCAATATGAATCACTTTTACTTTACTTTTTTGTCTTCGCAAGATTCCTTCCAAATGCATCAGGCAACTCATGTCTACCCCGGTAATGTATTCGGCACCATGATTACTATGATCGGCTATGCGGTCTTGCCCCATCTTGACGCTAACGGCTTCTTCAAACACACAAAAGGTTCCGCCAAAGCCGCAGCACTCATCTTTTCTTTCCAGTTCAATCAGTTCAAGTCCGGTCACCATGTTTAACAGACTTTCCGGTTTGGAGAAAGGTGGTGCCATCAACTCCGACATCTGCGCAAGCCCTAGTCCGCGCAAGCCATGACAGCTTTGATGTAATCCTACTTTGTGTGGAAAGTGTGCTGCTAATTTCTTTATTCCAATTACATCGGTTAGAAATTCCGTTAACTCAAAAGTTTTTTTACGGATGCTGATTGCCTTATCGGGATGGCCCTCATCATGCAAGTGGTCTTTGATGTGAAGTGTACAACTTCCCGAGGGACAAACAATATAATCGAACTCTGAAAAATTAGTAACAAAGTTGTACGAAGTCCCTTGTGTTAAATGTTCAAACCCGGAGTTTGCCATGGGCTGACCACAACAGGTTTGATTGGTTGGGTAAGTAACAGACAAACCAAGACGCTCCAGCAATTGCAGCGTGGCAATACCAACCTGTGGATAGAGCTGATCAATATAGCACGGAATAAAGAGCCCAACGTTCATCATGTCGTACTTTCCTTGCTAGAGAAAAATTTAAGATCGATCATATCAGCTTTGTGTAGATGCTTGTTCCAATGCCTATGAATGGCCATAGCAGCGCCTGTAGCTGAAGCCTGTGCCACCGAGGCGGCATAAACTTCTATGGATGGAAATGCGAGTGATAACAAATTCATAAAAATGGGATTATTGCTAAATCCTCCGTCAACAAAAATACGGGTTACCCGGCTATTATGCAGCACCAGGTTGGTACTTGTTACTTGTTGTCTGACCAGTCTATTGATGAACTGCGTGTAGGCTTCTTCGTAAGAGGAGTAAAGGGAGAGATTTTCCGCTTGATAGGAGTCATGGTGTTTTGCCCATTCAGGTTGATAGGAAATGCCTTTATAATAATCTACGGAAGTATGAAAGTATTCAGCCAGTCTCTTCACTTCCTTTTCATGTTCAAATCCTGTAAACAATCGTGAGGCTTTTACGGGTTTACCTTCATAGGTGAGATAGCAAAGGCAATCCTTTTTCAATTCTTCTTCTGTGAGAGGTGTTTGGTTAAAGGGGTTTAAGCTGATGCACCACGTGCCGGTAGATAACAATACAAAAGGCTCAGAGAAGCATGACAGGTAGGGGATAAGGGCAGCCGAACTGTCGTGAAGGCCGACACCAACATTTACCTCTTTATGATTGAGTGAGGTGGGGTTTACTTCTTTAGATGAAACAATGGGTGCGAGTTTCTCTTGTATGCGTTCCTTTTGTACCCAATCGTGATAGGAGTTTTTTGTGAAATCCCATAAGTTGGTATGACAGCCAATGCTGGTGATGCCTGACACGGGTTTACCGGAGAATAGATAGCTGATGTATTCGGGCAGGTGAAGTGAATATTTTATTCGTTTAAAGATTTCAGGGCGTTCATATTTGAGCCAATACAATTGCATGCCGGAGTTGAGATTGCCTAACACGGGTGAAGCTGTGATTCTTGAAAACTCATTTTCTCCCCCATAGGTGTCATAGAATTTTCTCTTCAACTCATCCGGGTAGGGCTTCAGGTAATTGTATAGCGGAGCTACCGGATTCCCTTTCTCATCGATATGGACGAAACTGGCTCCGTGGGCCGAGACATTGATTGCCTTGATTTGGTATTCTGATAAACTAAATAGTTCTCGAAGAGAATCTTTTACCCATTGAGTAAGTACATGGATGTCTTCGCACGGAAAACCGTCTTCATCTGTAATCTCCGGTAGTTGTACCGATTTCTCCACGCGGATTTTATAATCCTCATCGAAGAGAAAAACTTTCTTATTGGTTTTGCCGATGTCGAAGATGGCGATAGTGGGTGTTCGCATAAGCTTTGGCTTCTGGCTGCTAGCTTCTGGCTACAAGCTTGCCGCGTGTAGCTTGAAGCTTGTGGCCTACATTACAATCCGGTGGCAACAGTTTTTAATCCTCTTTCGGAGATCAGTTGCTTTCTCACATCCAGGTCGCGAAACAATTGAATTGGTTGCAATGCAGCACCAGCCTTCAATCTTGCTTCAGCTACCAGTGGTCGAACATCCGTGCGATAGGCTTGCTGCAATATCTCTTGGGCTCGCGCCACATCATTGGCTTCCTGGGCACGATTCAATTCTCTTCGATCCACTAGCAAAGCTTGTGCATAGGCAATCTTAATTGCTTCTACCGATTGTAGCAAGTCTTCAAGTGGATCTTTCACATTGTGTGATGCATCGATCATCCAGCCTAAATCAGTGGCGTGATTCATTTTTCTGGCATCCATACCTTCCACCAGTTCATTGAAGATCAAAAAGAGTTGATAAGGATTAATGCTTCCGACTGTAAGATCATCATCACCGTACTTGGAATCATTGAAATGGAAGCCACCGAGTTTTCCCTCCATCAGCAACAGCGATACGATTTGTTCGATATTGGCATTAGGTAAGTGATGACCCAAGTCAACCAGCGTATATGCTTTGGGTCCGAGTTTACTCGCATATAAATAGGATTGTCCCCAGTCGCCCACTGTCATCGAATAGAAGTTGGGTTCAAAGGCTTTGTATTCAACAAACATTTTCCAGTTGGAAGGAAGTGCAGCATAGATTTCCTGCAAGCCTTCCAGCGTGCGCTGAAATGCTTTCCTAAAATTCAATTGTCCCGGAAAGCAGGAACCATCCGATAGCCATACGGTAATTGAATTTGAACCGAGAGCTTTACCGTGTTTGATCACTTCGATATTATGATCAATCGCCTGTTGGCGGACTTTGGCATTCACATGTTGAAGTGATCCGAACTTATAGCTTAGTTTTTGTCCTGGTTGATCTTGAAAGGTGTTCGAGTTCACCGCATCGAATTTTAAACCATGTTCAGCAGCGAGTGTTTTTATTTTGCGCATACTGGTTGGAATATCCCATGGAATATGAAGTGATATGGCGCCACTGGATTTATTCAGAAAATGCAGAAGACCGACATCGGAGATTTTCTCTTCGAGGTTACGTGGCTCGCCACCGCCAGAAAAGCGACCGAAGCGCGTGCCCCCCGTTCCCAATGCCCAACTCGGTATCGCAATCTGAAAATCGACCAGCTTGTTTATGACTCTTTTAGCTGTAGGATTTTCGTTGACAAGCTGCTTTACTTTTCTCTGGTGGGCAGAGTAAAGTTTGACGTTGTGTTTCTCAATTTGAGTTTTATCGATTTTCATAGGTTAGGCTTTTTTGAACCACGTAGGCACTAAGACACAAAGTTGCACTAAGCTCTTTATGTTTCTTCGCGTTCTTAGTGACTTCGTGGTCCATATAATTTACTCCAAATGGAAAACTTCCTTCAAGGGCACACTTACCGGAGAATTATCCGGATTGCTGTCCATGATATCTTTCATGTACGCCCACCACTTTTTCATTACCGGGTGACGGGGCAGCTCATTCATTGCATCGGGATTGCTAATTTTCAGAACTCCGAACAAGTAATTCGTTTCTTCATCTAAGAAAATGGAATAGTCTTCAATACCGGCTTGTTTCAGTAATTGTTCCAGTTCAGGCCATAACTGATCATGCCTGCGTTTGTATTCGTCCGTCTGGCCAGAATGAAGTTTCATTTTAAAGGCAAGTCGATGCATCGTCATGATTATTTAGGCAATACGGTTACAATCACTCGCTTGTAGCGCGTCAACGCAGGAGTTCCTTTGTCTGTCACTTTTAAAATGAAATGTATCGTCTGGGGCGTAGTCACGGCAGGGGCTATCACAGGCAGATTGTACAAGTTGGGTGAATACGGTCTGAAACTCACATTTCCATTGTATGTTCCTGCTTCACGATATTGAAACCACCAGTAGCTCATCGAGTCTCCGTCCGGATCGGTGGTTCCATCGGCATTCAAATGAAATTCTTCGCCCGACCTCACCGAAAAACTCTCAGGATGTGCAAGAGCGGGAACGGGTGGGTGGTTTACTTCATTAAACGTTTTCGTGTTCCAATCCAT
>DAOOCD010000231.1:0-5812 GCA_035408225.1 Cyclobacteriaceae bacterium
GTATCATACTTTGCCTTATCCAGGCTAATAGTTGTTTGCACTTTCGTAGCGGAGTTACCCAAAAACACCCGCTCTGCAAGCACCTTACCCTGATCGTTAAAAACTGTTGCGTAACAAATACCTTCAGGTAAGTCATTAATGGGAAATTTCATTAACAGTGTCTTACTATTTCCAAAATACAATGGAGCTGTAAAATAGACCCGGGAATGGGCTGAAATCACCATCCATAAATTCTCGGATCGCAGCTTAGAGTCCGTTGGTGTATGCAACTCCAGTTTCCCTTCGCCATTGTCTCTGGATAACCGCATTGCAATCCCATCATCAGAAGAATTTGGCAGAGCAACGCGAATCTCATTACCGCCAAACTTGGCTTTTGCATAATAGGTTCTCCCTGCTTCCGGTGCGATATTCAATTCACCTAATCCGTTCTTGTCTACAAAGCATTGAGCCACTTTAGTTCCATCATCATCAACAACCGCTACGCTGTCAATCAATTTATTGCTTGTGATCACAACACGGTTACTCACTGAAGAAATCAGTTGTCCACCTTCAGGGAAAAAATTCAACCTGAGGTCCTCTGCTTCAGTTTTTCGTTTCAAATCGTTCTTCTCTATTACAATTAAATTCTGTCGAAAGTATAACTCAGGCGAAAAATTTCTCATCCATTCATTGTAGGCCACCCATTGATACATACCCGCCTTTAATCCAGCAGGAATAGTTGCCTGATTAAACCCAACCCCATCTTTTACACCAATGTTTTCAAAAAATAAAAGTCTGCCCGAAGCATCCTGCAACTCCAGGCGAATGATTTGCCTTCCTGGTACAGGAGTTAAGTCTTCGGTCAGGAATCGGGCAGACAGGTAAGCCGTGTCGCCAGGCATGTATACACTTTGATTAAAAAAAATGTAAACCTTTACATGCGGAGATTCCTGTTTGAACTTCATCAATTTCTGAATGATAATTTTGCTAAAGTCATCAGCAGAGATAAATGCTGTTAATACGAACACTGACACTAAGCCGATTACAAATCTTCCTCTCATTGCCAGAATGAAGGTTGTTGATTAGTACTATTTTGGCCATACTGGCAGGGTACTGATACTGTATCAATACGTTGCATTATATAGGGTACGTCATTAGGATAAATAAAGATTGACTTCCTATTAATTCCAGCGGCCCAAAAAATTCCCAGCACTTCTTCATCAGAACCAATTGCCTTGAGATTTCCTTTGAGTTTTCCTGAAGGTGGTTGAAAGATATTGCTCATACCATCCTTTTGTGCCTTAACTAATTTCCAAAATTGAAAAGTGGAAGGTGTTAGGCTTAGTTCCTGAATTTCAACATTTACTTTATCGTAAAACGTTCTACGATTGGCTGAAATAAATCCGACTTCCTGATCGCGGAAGATATCATTGGTGGTGAATTTCTCATCTGTTATGGACGGTTTCTCATCAAACAGATTTACCCAGCAATAACAGCAGGTACATTCATCTACTTTTACAAGCCTATTGTCCTGGTTAATATAACCGCTGCAAGGAAATGGATCGGGCACCACGTTTTCTCCTATACGTTTTGTTCTACGTTCAGGAAAAGTTTCAATTTTATAAGTAGCCACCATCCTTAACCGGACAAGATCTTCAACATCTGGAACGCCAATGGCATCAGCAAAAATTCTAAATCCATCGCCTCCATTTATGCCTGTACCATCACCTGGCACAAATTCATAATTAATTGCAGTAACTTCACCCACTGGCTTAATCAGGTCAGGCTCTGATTCAAACCGCTTCCCTTTGTTTGTGGTTATTTCCACATGATAACTACGCCCCGTTACTCCCTGAATTCCATCAGGTGATGTTTGATACACCCCATTATCAACCTCTGTCAATAGTTCCTCATTACCAGCATCATCCTTAATCCACACCTTGGCAAATTTCTCAGGAACAAGTCGATCCAGGTCCGCACTCCCCAATGGCCGGGATCGATAGATCTTCACTGTATACGGCCCAGGCTCTGTAGTAATAAAACCATCTACCACTAACTGATACTCAAATGGAGGCACATCAATATTGGCCGGATCAACACATGCCCCCAACATCGCAATTATTATTAAAAAATGCTTTATCCCTCTTTTCATCACCTAAAATTTAAACGAATAACTTATGGATGGAAGCACAGTTCCGATAATGGAAAGCTGATAGGGTCTTAAAAATCCCGTCCCATCGTCTTCAAAAAAAACGGTGTATGGATTTCTTCTAGCGTAAACATTATACAACGACAAAGCCCATGTGCCATCCCAGAATTTCTTGCGTTTATGACTTCCTTCAAGAATAAGCGCAATGTCGAGTCTATGATAATCCGGTATTCGATATTGATTGCGTTCTGAGAAACTTGCGACAGTCATATAATCAACCAGGTACCCAGATAATGGAGTGGTAACCGGGCGGCCTGTATGATACGTCCAATTACCTGTGAAATAGTATCGTCTTGTAATGTTATACTTCCATGTTAAATTTACTATGTGAGGTTGATCGAAATTGGAAGAATATACGCTTCCATTGTTGATCTGTTCCTCCGGAAACTCGCTATTAATAATTCGCTGCGAGCGCGAGTATGTGTAATTGATAGAACCTGTAAGACGACCCAGATTTTTTGAAAGCGATGTTTCAATACCATACGCCTTACCAAGCCCCTGTAGCAAGTCCGTCTCGATATGGTCGTTCAAGATCAAATCTGCTCCGTCCTTAAAATCAAGAACGTTATCGATTTTTTTGAAGTAGACCTCTACAAAGGCTTCATACATTTTGTCCTTAAGATTTTTAAAGTACCCTATTGAAACCTGATTAGCTACTTGAGGTTTAAAGTAGGTATTACTGGGCTGCCACACATCTACAGGAGTAATTGCAGTTGTGTTTGATACCAGATGCAGGTACTGATAGATTCGGTTATAACCTGCCTTAACAGAAGAATTGGAATTTAAATTGTATCGGAGAGATAAGCGCGGCTCGAGGCCTGAATAGCTCTTTACTTTTTCGTTTGATTTAAACTCTTGTACTCCAACCTGGCTTCCTGTTGTCTTTGGCACCCCGGGTTCATAAACATTCACTGTTGCTGGACCTTTTACTGTGAATACTGAAAATCTCAAACCTGCTTCTACATAATACTTTTTACCTAATGAAATACCATCACCTACATACATGGCACTTTCATACGATTTTTGCTTATCCATTTGATACGGTATTACATTCGACTGCTCTGAGCTTGGCTCCAGTGTACCTGGATTAAAATCATAATAAGTGGACTGCAATCCGAATGAAGCCGTATGTATCCCGTATTGATAATTGAAATCAGCTTTTACTGTTGGGTATAAAATTTTATAATACAAGCTAAAGCCAGTCCTGCTATTACGATCATTCACTTCATACGTATAGGAACCCGTACCTACCGTAAATGCTGATGATAGTCGAGATGAAAATACATGATCAAGACGCACAGACCCAAGCAGGTTGCGCCATTGATACGTTGAATCTCCCTGAAGTCGAAACCAATCACTGCTGGCGTATCCTGACACTGTGAGTTTAGTTCGGTCTGTAAATTTATGAGCTAACTTAAGCGCACCATCATAAAAACTTACTGAACTGTTTGTAAGATCAATATAATTGGTTTGGATAGTATTTATTAGCCAATCAGAATAGGTGGTTCGTACAGACGCGGCAATTGAAGTCTTTCCTTTTTTTATCGGGCCACCAATGAAAAGATTTGTACTGATGATACCAATGCCACCACTGCCGGTCCACTTTTCATAATTTCCTTCCCGCGAAGTAATGTCTAATACAGAGGAAACACGACCTCCATACTCTGCCGGAATTCCACCCCGATAGAAATTCACATCCCGAATCGCTTCTGCATTGAATGCCGAAAAGAACCCAAATGCATGCGAACTATTGAATACAGGTAACCCGTCATACAAGATAAGGTTTTGATCTACTCCACCTCCCCGCACATTAAACCCAGAGGCTGCTTCACCTGCCGTAGTAACACCCGGCTGGACCTGAATCTGTTTAATTAAATCCACTTCACCTAACATCGCAGGTTGACGTTTGATATCCTTTATTGAAAATTGAGTTTGTCCTATTCGACTCGTAGTAACCTCACGTGCCGATTTGTCCATGATTACAATCTCCTCAAGTATTCTAGGCGTTTCATCCATCAACAGTTTAATCTCTCCATCTCTATAAATTTCAAGATCAACTAACAGCTCTTCATAGTTAATATAGTTGAGAATGATAAGATGTTTGCCGTTCGGTATTGTCAATTCAAATTCTCCATTTGCACCAGTAGACATACTTACTTGCAAATCCGAAGTGAATACAGAGACACCAACGAGTGGTTCGCTATTTTTTGAATCCAGAATCTGTCCTTTAAGCTTTACTGAAGCATTTCGATTTGATATCTCCGCGGTCCCAATTTCAATTTTGGAAATTTTTTTGCGCTCTTGTAATGCAGAGTTAATTGAATTAATTCTTTGAATGGCAAGGGTTGGATCTTTTACCAGTACAATAGAATGAGCATTCATTTGAATGTAGTTCAGGTCCGTACCCAGAAACTTGTTGCTTAATACCGACCCGAGCGGCTGTCCTATGTTGTCTTTATCAATAAAGATTCCATCCAGCCATTCATTTAGGAAATAAAACCGAACATCATGGTTCTTTTCAACAACTTCAATCAATGATATGAGTGATTTACCCTCCTGATCGGGTGTGACAGTAATATCTAATATTGACTGTGGTAATGCTGAAAAGCCAGAGAGTACGAAAAGGAAGACCAGAAGTCTCTTCACACAAGGATTAAGTTAGCTAAACCGGAATTCAGTTCAGACTTACGAAAAATTCGCGCAAAAGGTTTTTAGATGCCGGGCTTCTACTGGCTCCCTCTAAAATGAACCCGGCCAAGAGTCTCTATTTTTTAACTTCCTGAGTAACAGTAAATCTTCTATGAGATAAAAATGGCGTTCCATCAACTAGCCCGGCTAGTTGAACTATGTAATAACCAATATCATCACTGGTATAGAATTCAAATTCGTTCATTCTATTTATATCTACTTTTGGGTTCCAATGTAAATAGGATCGCAAATCTGGCTCTGAGCAACACATGATAAACTAAGAATAAACACAATAAGTAAGTATCTTATCAAAGTAGATGGATGCTGTAAATAAAGATAGCGTAACGCGCCAACTTTTCTTTTAATTTCATACTGCCGGCTCCTGCTGACTCAAGCAATGAAATGAGCCCAGGCCCCAGATAATATCCGTTGAATCGAGACCTACTACTTTTCTATCCGAAAAGCATTGCTGCAGAATATCAAGAGCCCGGTCATCGTTTTTATCGCGAAATGTGGGGACAACGACATACTTGTTACTAATATAGAAATTTGCGTACGATGCAGGCAAGCGCATGTCTTCATAAACAACCGCTGAAGGCATCGGTAACTCCACAATATTCATCTGTTTACCATTCTCAAGTCTCAATGTTTTTAGTTCCTTAAGATTTTCCCGGAGGAGTTCATAGTTCTCATCTTGCTTGTTTGATTCAACAATGGTTACTACTGTATCCTCATTTACGAATCGGGTGAGGTCATCGATATGCCCATCCGTATCATCGCCTACTATGCCATCTCCCAACCAGAGAATATGATTGACTCCATAATAGTTATATAAATACTCTTCGATCTGGGCTTGATTGAGTTGCGGATTTCGGTTCGGATTTAACAGACACGCTTTCGTTGTTAGTAAAGTCCCTCTTCCATTAAATTCGACCG
>DAOOCD010000232.1:0-5804 GCA_035408225.1 Cyclobacteriaceae bacterium
CGAATGTGATTTCTACGGCTCGGCCCGATTTAGAAATCACATTCGCCTGCAAAGCGCGGTCCATGCCCGCAATACCAATAGCTGAAAGCAAGCCACCAATCGTTGTCGGGATCAGACACACAAAGAGGGATATCAATGCGCCTATCGTAATTGTCGTATTGGCATAATCTCCAAACGGTTTCAGGGTAACAGTCACCAGCAGGAATACAATTGTGAATCCCGAAAGCAAAAGTGTCAAGGCGATTTCATTCGGAGTTTTCTGTCTGCTGGCTCCTTCCACTAACGCAATCATTTTATCCAAAAAGCTTTCTCCAGTCTCGGTGGTTACGATCACTTTAATTTTATCGGAAAGAACTTTAGTTCCCCCCGTCACACTTGACTTATCGCCACCGGCCTCACGAATTACCGGAGCAGATTCCCCCGTGATAGCGCTCTCATCTACCGTGGCAATGCCTTCAATAATCTCTCCATCCGAGGGAATTAAGTCCCCGGCTTCGCAGATAAAAATATCTCCCTTCATTAGTAAAGATGAACTTTTGGAAACCACTTTTCCATCCAGCCAGACTTTAGCAGGAGTTTCTTCACGTGTTTTGCGAAGCGAATCGGCCTGTGCTTTGCCACGCGCTTCGGCAATGGCTTCAGCAAAGTTGGCAAATAGAAGGGTAAGCAAAAGAATAATGAAAATAGCCACGTTGTATGCCGGAGATCCCTGATCAGTATTTGTAAAGGAGTAAACCGTTATGAAAAGCATGATGAACGTTCCGATCTCTACGCAAAACATGACTGGATTTTTAATCATGATCCGTGGACTCAGTTTTACAAAGGACTGTTTGATAGCCTCAATTACTAGTGTCGGTTCGAATAAACGAATGGTTGTTTTAGTACTCATATGGTTTAAGTCGTTATATCATTATTATAAAGAGAAGAATTCGGCCAGTGGCCCCAATGCCAGCGCGGGAAAGAACGATAGTGCGGCAATGATGATAATCACAGATAGCAACACTGCTATAAATGCCACGCTATCTATTTTCAATGTTCCTGCGCTTTCCGGAATATATTTTTTTGAGGCCAGCGAACCTGCAATTGCGATTGGACCGATGATCGGAATGAATCTTCCCAGGATCATCACTACCCCGCACATGATATTCCAGAATGGAGTAGCATCACCCAGGCCTTCAAAGCCGGAACCATTGTTGGCTGCAGCTGAAGTAAACTCATATAGCATTTCACTAAATCCATGAAAAGATGGATTGGCCAACCAACCAAGATCAGGATTTTTTGCTACTAGGTGAGATGAAATAGCCGTGCTCACCAATATAAAAAAAGGATGGGCAATGGCTACCAGCGCAGCAATCTTTACTTCCTTCGCTTCAATTTTTTTCCCAAATAATTCCGGAGTGCGGCCTACCATCAGTCCTGAGATAAATACGGCTATCACGACAAACACAAAAAAGTTTATAAAGCCAACGCCCACACCGCCATAAATGGCATTGATCATCATATCCAGAATGAATATTCCACCCGAAATGGGTGTATGACTATCATGCATGGAGTTTACGGAGCCATTGGATGTGGAAGTGGTGGACACGCCCCACATAGAACTTGCTGCAGTTCCAAATCGTACTTCTTTCCCTTCCATGTTGCCCAGTGAATTATCAATTCCCATGCGTGTAATCATAGGGTTGCCGTTCATTTCGAAGTAAATAGAAATGGCAACAAAACTTATGAAGATGATGGTCATCGCACCAAAGAAGTAATAACCAACTTTTGGTTTTTTGATATAAAATCCGAAAGCAAAGACAAGCGCCATAGGGATTAAAAGAATAATTGTATTTTCTATCAGGTTGGTGAGATAGGTTGGATTCTCAAAAGGATGCGTTGAGTTAGGACCGAAGTAACCGCCACCATTGGTGCCGAGTTGTTTGATCGTTACCATAGGGGCAACCGGACCGCGGGCTACGTTCACAGTGTCTCCTTCCAGCGTGATCACCTGGGCCGCACCTTCAAACGCAGAAGGCATGCCCTGAATCACCAATATAATCGCCACCACAACCGAGATGGGCAATAGAATGCGTGTAGCACTTTTTAAAAACAGCGCATAGAAATTTCCAAGAGAAGTTGCTTGTCGTTGCACAATCCCTTTAAAAAGTAAGGCCATCGCTGCAATACCGGTTGCAGCACTCACAAATTGTAAAAAACAAAACACAAGTAATTGAGTAAAGTAGCTGGCACCTGTTTCTCCACTGTAGTGTTGCAGGTTGGTATTGGTCATGAAACTAATGGCTGTATTAAATGCAGTCGTGGGTTCCATCGAAGCAATTCCATCCGGGTTCCAAAATGGATGTAGGCTTTGTGTCAGTAAAATGATCATCGCCCATAAAAAGAAAATAGCGTTGAGCCATAACATGGCTTTCATGTTCTGCTTCCAGTCCATGTCTTCATCGGGGTTAATACCCGAGATTTTGAAAATCAGCCTTTCAACGGGTGCAAGAAAATCTAACCAGGTTTTTTTGCCCGCAAAGACATTCGCACAATATTTCCCCAGCGGTATTGCCAATAACACCGTAACAATAAAAAGGACTACGACTCCCAGAATTTCAGTATTCATAGTTCAGTGCGGTTAGAATTTTTCGGGTTTTAGCAAGGCGTATACCAGGTAGGCAAACACTGCGACAGAAACGATTAGTAGTGCGATCATCATAATTATATTTTTTCAAAAAAATCAATGGCTTTAAAAAGCAAGGCAAAACATCCAAGTCCGATAAGAATCATTAGTATTCCAATCATATTATTTCATTTAAGGGTTAGTAAGTTTATTCTCAATTCATATTTCAAACTATGATATGCATCGTTTCTGAGTATGACTTTCTTACATAGATTAATGAGAAGCCAGGATTGCTCGGGTGGAAATGCCAGAATTGCACCAGTTTACCTAACTGTCAGATTATCACGATAAATAAGAAATTGAGAAGTAACGAACCCTTCGGAAATGGAAGGGTCTATTTCGGAAATGGAAGACCAGAAAGGAGGTTACTTATAGATTGTAATCCTTGATTTTTTGATAGAGTGTAGTGAGTCCGATGTCAAGCAATTTTGCAGCCTTGGTTTTATTGCCCTGTGTAAGAGACAATACTTTTTGGATGTGCTGTTTCTCTGAATTGGCCAGGGTGAGTGAATCCTCGGTTGTTTCACTCAGGTTAAAATCGTAAGGCAAAAGGTTGGCCTTTAATGTAGTTTCATCCGAAAGGATAATGCATCGCTCAATTACATTTTTCAATTCACGGATATTTCCTTTCCAATGATGTTGTTCCAGTAAGGTTATAAATCGATCATCATACCCTTCGATTCGTTTATTGTTTTTTGCTGAGGCTCTTTGAATAAAATGATTGGTAAGTATGGGGATGTCTTCTTTACGTTCCCGCAAGGCAGGTAGCCGTATCTCAAATACAGATAATCGATAAAAGAGATCGCTGCGGAAATGCCCGCTTTCAATCTCTCTTTTTAGATCACGATTGGTTGCCGCAATGAACCGAACATCAGCCTTACGAATTTTTGAATCTCCAACCCGATAGTATTCTCCGCTTTCAAGGGTACGCAATAATTTGGCCTGTAACTCAGGATTCAATTCCCCTATCTCATCCAAAAATAGTGTGCCGCCCTGAGCCTCTTCCAACAATCCGCGTTTATCTTTAGATGCACCAGTGAATGCCCCTGTCGCATGACCAAAGAGTTCACTTTCTAATAAGTCTTTAGCAATGGCACTACAGTTGAAAGCTACAAAGGGTTTTGCCTTTCGTTTGCTTTCATAGTGAATGGCATTGGCAAAGACTTCTTTCCCTGTACCTGTTTCACCGCTTAATAGAACAGTGTTTTCGGTTGCTGCTACTTTGTTTGCCAAATCAATCACCTGTAGGATAGATTTCGATTTTCCAATCACCTGTTCGAACCCATATTGCTTAGATAGTTTATCCTCCAGGTGCCTTACCTTTTGCTGAAGAACAGCTTTTTCAAGTGCTTTATTCAATAAGGGCAGAAGCTTTTGCTGATCGTCACCCTTGGTAAGGTAATCGAAGGCTCCATTTTTTATGGCTGTTACACCATCCTCGATCGTGCCGAATGCAGTTAGCACAATTATTTCAATTGCCGGATATTTTTCTTTGATCCTCCGGGTAAGTTCAACACCATTTGCATCCGGCAGACGCACATCTGTAATCACAACGTTTACATCTTCCTGGTCTAACAATTTAAGGCCATGCTTTGCATCTTTTGACTGCAGAACTTTAAAACCCTCCAATTCAATTATGCGAGCCATCAAAGACCGAAGGTTTTCTTCGTCATCAATGAGTAATATGGAACGATTGGAATTATTCATCAAACAAATATAAAGTTAGAATGATAAAACCATTTCCGGTAGTCTCTTGGGGTTAAGGGCAAAATCTGAATGATGGTTCTGGAATAGGAGTTTGCCACTTTTTAATTTTGGGCTATTTCAAGTGTGCTTTTTAAGTAAGATTTGGTCACATTCGCTACATTTACAGGATTAACCCTTTAGTATTTTGATTTTTTTGGGTACTACACCATGAAAAGGATTCTTCCAATCGCTGTTTTTTTACTGGGTTGCCTTGTTTCATGGGCGCAGCCAGCCAACAATAATTATGCTGCGGCTATTGATCTTTCCTCTATTATTAACCTTTGTTCTGCAGACGGAGCGTTTACAACATTGAATGCGACCGCAGATAATAACAAAGGAGCTAACTGGGATAGTGGCCCGAATTACAATGTCTGGTTTAAGTTTACCGCTACCACAAATTACATGAAAGTGCAGTTGAAGACCGGTGCTCCCGAAGGCACTCTTCAATATCCTTACCTGGCCATGTGGGCTACCAATGGCACTACCGAACTAACTTCGGTAAATCGCAATGGGCAGTATACCGACCTTGATGTAGATTATTACGGGTTGACCCCCGGTGTTGTGTATTACATCTCAGTTGATAATTTAACAGGCCTTGGCTATCGGGGCACATTCAAGTTGTGTTTGAATGATGTGGTTGGAAATAATTTTTATGAAGGAGCTACGGATGTTTCAGGTTTAATTAATACCTGTTCAGCCGATGCAGCATACACTACGGTGGATGCGACCGCGGATAAGAATAAAGGTGCAGCGTGGGATAGTGGCCCTAATTACAATCGCTGGTTTAAGTTTACGGCAACTACTGCGTACATGAAAGTTCAGTTGAAAACAGGCGGTAGTGAAGGTACGATGCAATATCCTTACGTAGCCATGTGGGCTACTAATGGTACAACCGAACTTGCCTCAGTAAACAGGAACGGACAATATACTGATCTTGAGATTGATTATTATGGTTTAACACCTGGAGTAGTTTATTACATCTCAGTTGATAATCTAACGGGTACAGGTTACCGTGGCACATTCAAATTATGTTTAAGTGATGTTGTGGATTATAATTTTTATGAAGGAGCAACAGATATTTCGAGTTTGATCAACAGTTGTTCGGCAGATGCTGCCTACACGACAGTGGATGCTACTGCTGATAAGAGTAAAGGTAGTACGTGGGACAGTGGGCCTAATTACAATCGCTGGTTCAAGTTTACTGCTACCACTACCTACATGAAAGTGCAGTTGAAGACGGGCGGCAGCGAGGGTACGTTGCAGTACCCTTATTTGGCTATGTGGGCTACGAATGGTACTACCGAGATTACTTCAGTAAATAGGAATGGCCAGTACACGGATCTTGAGGTTGATTATTATGGATTAACTCCCGGAGTGGTGTATTACATCTCGG
>DAOOCD010000233.1:0-5745 GCA_035408225.1 Cyclobacteriaceae bacterium
CCTCCAGCTTTTTGGAGTTCAAATCATTGCTTCCAACCTTGCTCTCCTAATAGAGGTACAAAGGCAAAGAAGTCAAACTCTTCCTTTTTCAACTCGCCTCTTACTTTGGTTATCCTGAGCATCTTTTGCTTTTCGCGATCCCCTACGGGTATAAGAAGAATGCCGCCCTCAGCTAGTTGGTCCGTAAGAGCGGTTGGCACAACAGGGGCACCTGCTGTAACGATTATTTTATTATAAGGTGCCTTGGCGGGGATCCCCTTAGATCCGTCTCCATAAAAGAAGTATGGTTTACACCCTAAAAGCGGCAAGAAGTCACGTGTTCTTTCAAAGAGCTTGCGGTTATATTCAATGGTGTAAACTTTGGCGCCCATTTCCACCAAAATTGCCGCCTGGTACCCGGAGCCAGTCCCAATTTCCAGTACTTTGTCACCGGGCTGGATTTTGAGCTTTTCGGTCTGAAAGGCCACCGTGAACGGTTGGGATATTGTTTGACCCTCCCCAATCGGAAATGCCTTGTCTTCGTAGGCGTGATTTAACAAAGCATCGTCAAAAAATGCATGCCTGGGCACTTTTCCAACTGCATCCAAAACGCGTTCGTCAAAAATGCCCTTTTCGCGTAATTTTTTGACCAATTTATTGCGCAATCCCCGTTGCTTATAGTTGTCCTCAATCATTTGCTTAAACGCCATTTTGACCCTAAAAACGCCATTTTATCATGGTAAACAAAGTTTTAGAAATTCTTTAGGAAAATTGAAACTCAAGTCCCTACTTTGGGGTTCTCTAAAGCACAGTAAATTCTATTTTGCCATAGCGTTAAACTGTGTAAAACCTGACCCTGACAGCAATTGGTTTTGCTTCCAATTGCCGAAAGGTCAGGTTACTTTTTTTATACCCTTTTTCAAAATCCAATCAATATAAAGGGTGCCCAGTAATAAGGCGCTGCATATTTCCCTTTTCGTATTAATTCCAGTTTCGATTCCCTGAGTCCCTCGCTAAAGGAAACATTTTCTTTCTGTAGTAAAAGTTGATAGAAATTCGTCATTAATTCAGAAGTAGACTCATCCGCTACACTCCAAAACGACACGATGATATTTCTTGCGCCCGCGTAGACCAATGCCCGTGATAATCCGATCACCCCTTCGCCCTTGGAGATCTTTCCGAGTCCGGTTTGACAAGCCGATAAGGTTACCAGATTGGCATTAAGGTGAAGGTTATAAATCTCGCCAGAATAGAGATTACCATCTTCCGCTTCTGAATCACTTTGTAAAAATATACAGGATAATTCCGGATTATCTTCATCTACAATTCCATGGGTAGCAAAGTGTAAGAGGGAAAAATCTTTCAGGGCCTCATCCTTAACGGCTGTTTCATTGGCGTTATGTTGAGTGAGAACTTCACAGGGTATCTTTTTACCTGAGAATAAATTTTGAATCTCATTAACTTCCTTTTCAGTTCCTGGCAAATTACTCAGGTTGTCTTTTTCAGGGAAGTTTACAGGGGCAAGTAGCTTGGCCGATATAATAGTCTGAGGGGAGTTTTTCTTTTGAAGCAATAGCCCTGCGGAAAACTCATACCGGATACTGAAATTCTTTATGAGGTAGGGTAATTGGTCGAAAGGAGTGTTGGGGTCTTTTACATTTTTAGTAAGCAATGCTTCAAATGGTATAATACTCATTCTGCCAGAGGGTAGCAGGACCAGGCTTTCGATGGATGTTGAAACTGATTTTGGAATTAATAATCTATAGAGAATTCTAGAGGTAAGCACAAACGCAGCTTCATCCTGAAAATACATACTATTGCGAAATCCGCTCAGGTATTTATCATATGCTTCTGGCAGAGGCTGATCCGTAATTCTGAATCTCTTTTTAGTAATCAGGTAGGTGTAGAGCCGGTTATTATCTTCATCGATGAAATAACTAATGATCGCTGTTTTTGCATCTAACAGGTTTTGTAATTGCAGAATGGATGGTGATGATGAATTGAATTTCAAATTGTAATACTCAGGGAATTTATTTTCGAGCATTTGAGTAAACTCGTTGTAGCTTTGGGTAAGGTGAAAAGAGGTTTCTCTTAGGTATTTCTCTTCTTCTTCGGAAGGCTTTTGTGCTAACTTTTGTGTCACTAAGGCCATGGCAGATTTCAAGCCTTTCTCTTCCTCTAGTAATTCAGCAGGTATATTGGCAAATGATTTAGCATTGGCATCGGAAATGGCTTCCTGCAAAACGGCTGATTTGCTTTTCTCGGCAAAATAGAATGATTGTTCTCTAAACGTTGCTCTGTCTTTGAATGACACTTCGGCTAAGAGAGCCGCAATGCGAACCCCATCCGCATAGATTTCATTGGCGATGCTTCCCAAAGAAATTTTATCAGCTTCGTTGGTCGTTTGCTGCCGTAGTTTATCAATCAGGGTATCACAAACTTGTAGGGTTGCCAGACCAAGTGTGAGATCACTCACTTTGAGGGTCTTACGAAGGTACCGTGCTTCCAACGCCTGGGCCTTTGACATAAGTGAATACAAGAGGGTATTTCCATTGTAAAAATTCTTGCTGGAAGGATTTACCCTTTCATTTTCGGAATTAAAGTCGTTTACGTTGGCAATCAGCGAAAGCTGATAATCCCGTAAGGCTTCATCAAATTTATCCTGCGACTTATGAACATTCCCAAGTAAGGTATACATATAGGCAACATCCGGATGTTTGTTCCCTTCTGATTCCTGGTACATCGATAGAGACTTTTTGTAATACTCGATCGCAGCCGTAACATTTCCCATTTTTGAGTAGGTTTCGCCTAAGTAACGCAAGACAAACGCTTTGCTTGGGTGCGGCTGCGGGTAGTTTTTCTCCCAAATCTTCAGGGCTGTTTCGAAATAGTTCACCGCATCTCCATAGAGTTCCAATGATAAGTAAACCACCCCCAGGTTTGTATTGGCGATTGCAAATTTGGGATGTTCTTTCCCATGCAATTTCTCATAGATCATCGTGGCCTTTTCGTAATTATCTAACGCCTTATCTAAATCTATAAGACTATAAACAAGGCCCAGGTCATTATAAGAGGCGGCAATCAATTCGTGAATTTCGGGGAGATTGTCTTTCCGTAAGGATAAGGCCATGAGCTGTTGTTCCTCAGCTTGAACATATTTTCCGGTATTCAAAAATGCAGTCCCCAAGTAGGTGAGTGCCTGCGCAGTTTCTAAACTATTTCCGCCTTGCTGCAAGGAAGTAGCTGCCGAAGTAAGCGTTTCAATAGCCAGGTCATTTCGACCCTGATTCAGATAAAGATATCCAAGATTGGTTTGAGTGATCTGAGCTAACATGCCTGGACTTTTGATAGTCTGGATTTTGATTGGCAACTCTTTCAAGAGCGTTTCGGCTTCTTCAAATTTTCCTAAATGAATAAGGGCTTCTACTTTTTTGTTTAGCTGAAGAATTTCCGTGACCGCATCGGATGCTCTTGTTTGGTCAACTAGCTTAATTACTTCTTCGTAGCGCGATTCAGATAAAAGACTATCCAACAGTTTTACATGGCTGCGATTTTGCCCAAACGCTGAACCCGTAATTACAAAAAGGATGAATACGCAAGAGACTCTTATCATGGTTAGAACCGATAATAATAGCTTATGGACGAAACGAGTTCGCGGGTAAGTCCATCAGGATTTTTATCTCGTTGAACTATTTTGTGGCCTACCAGAAGTTTTACTCCCGATTGAACATTGAAATTATATCCTGCGGTAACAATTCCTGAAAGCGCAAGACCCTTGGCCCCTTCGGGTTTTACCTGCTCGCCTGCAAGAGTTATCTTATCATTTGTTATTCGGTAGATGGGTAGCAATCCTGCTGAAAAGTTAAGTCGGGAGAATCGAAAGTTTCTTTCTACCCGCAGCATGACATCGATACCCCGCTTTAGTTGATTTGACTGGCTGTAAGTTTTAATATAATCCTGATCCGGGTAATCCGGAAAATCGGTCCAGTCAAATGAGTTATTGTTTATATGAATCATGGGTATTTGAATGCCAGTAGCCAATAACCATTTGCGGTTAATGAGGGAGAGGCCGGTTATAAAATCGTAGGTACCTAAACTTGTCTGATAATACATGGGTAGGGGCTCACCCGGAAATTTATTAGACGTTTTGTCGGATTGATTGGTTGGTAACTTTCCGCCCACTGAAAAATTGAGATCAAACCGTTCAGAACTAAACAATGAACGCGTGTAACAAAGCGATAGATCACTAATACCCTCTGTTTCCCCCAGGTTTCCGCTGCGTACAAGCAGGTAAGGTATTTTCACCTGAAAAGAGGAGCGGGCTGTGATTCCAAAATTGAGGTCAGCCGTTGCAACATAAATCACCGGAGTAGTGGTTGTGGTTCCCCGGTAGAAACTTATTTCCATGGACCTAAGTTTAAGTTGCATTTTCTTGTTGAAAGGCTGATCGGGCTTCATGGCACCCATGGTGCAAAATCCTGCATCGCTACAGCCCTGCGACCAACCAATAAGACTGATTGCGGTCAAGTTTAGAAACACGAAAAGTTTTTTCAGCATCCTTGCTAAGGTATGAATGCTCTCGTTCAATATCAAAGTAAAAGTTAGGGTAAAATAAAAAAGCCCGAAGTAATTTACTTCGGGCCTCATGTTAGGGTTAGATCGGGTTACATACCCAACGATTGGTTTTCGATCGAAGCCAATTCAATAATTTTTTCGTATTCAGCCGGGTTAAGATCATTAAAGAAGTAGTGAACCGGGTTGGCATGAATACCATTTACAAATACCTCATAGTGTAAATGCGGGGCCGTGGATAATCCTGTATCGCCAACGTAGCCAATCAGATCGCCACGCTTTACTTTTTGTCCTTGCCGCACCGCAAAGCCATGCATGTGAGCATACCGGGTGCGGTATCCAAAGCCATGATCAATTTCAAGCATCTTTCCATAGCCGCTGAAACTTACGTCCAGTTTATCAATCACGCCATCAGCTGTTGCATAAATGGGCGTGCCTATAGCCGCTGCAAAGTCAATGCCCGTATGCATTTTCTTTACTTTGTAAATAGGGTGAATGCGCAATCCAAACCCGGAGGCGAGTGCGATAAGTTGTTTGTTAGCGACTGGCTGAATAGCCGGAATCGCGGCAAATAATTTCTCTTTGCTTTCGGCCAGGTCGACCACATCATCCTGTGATTTGGATTCGATGTAAATTTTTCTTCGAAGATTGTCGACACTTTCATTCAGCTTTACAATAATGTCTTCATGGATAATATTTTTATCCCTGATGTCTTCGTATCGATCTGTACCGCCCACACCAGCTTCGCGAATGCTTTTGTCAATAGGTTCAGCACCTAATACTACGCGATAGATGTTGTCATCGCGGTATTCCATATTAGAGAGTTGTTTGTGAAGCCGTTCCACTTCCGCCTCGAGATTCTCATAATAGAATTCAAGTTCCTTTACTTCATTTTTAAGGATTAACTCTTTTGGAGATTCAAAGTAGGAGCTGTATAAAATTAACAATCCAACGGCCATGGCAACTGTAAGTGACAATATGCCGAGTGTATTCAGAACAATATCACCGGTAGAGGTTTTAATACGCTCATACTTGCAGGTCTCGGTGTCGTAATAGTATTTGATTCTAGCCATAATTCAATTTTATTCTCTACTCAGGCAGGTCTGAAAATCTTGATTATTTCAGGTCTGCACTCGATAAAAGGGCCATTCAAGAGGTCTATGCAATAGGGAATGGCGGGAAACACAGCATCTA
>DAOOCD010000234.1:0-5663 GCA_035408225.1 Cyclobacteriaceae bacterium
ACTCATTGCTTAACATGGTTAGCTCATCCTGCTTTCCTGCTCGAATAGTAGGAAATACGCCAGGTTCCATGGTTTTCTTTTTTTCCATGGCGGTGTGCAAGTTGATATCGCGGCAATAGATGTTGTCTGCTATATCCTTAAATACTGGACCGGCTACGTTATTACCATATTGATAAAATCCTTTGGGATTTTTAATCAGCACAATAGCCGAATACTTAGGGGCATGGGCCGGGAAATATCCAACAAAGGAAGTGATGTATCGTTTTTCATAACGGCCATTCTCAAGGATCTGCGCTGTTCCGGTTTTACCGGCAATGCGATAATGAGCGTTCTTTAAATTTTTGGCAGTTCCGTTATCGACAACACCTTCCAGTAATAGCTTAAGTTGGTTAAGTGTTTTATTAGAACAGATTTTTCCTGTTAGTTCCTCTGTTTCAAAATCTTGCTTTATGTTATCCGCTTTGCTTACAGAAGTTACAAAAACCGGCTTGATCATTTCTCCATCATTAGCTACTGCATTATATAAGGTGAGTGTATGAAGTGGGGTAATCTCCAATCCATACCCATACGACATCCAGGGCAACGTAATTCCGCTCCAACCTTTATCAGAAGGGCGGGTAATTTTTGGATACGCTTCTCCAGTAATCTGCAAACCCAGTGGTTTCGATAATTTTAATTTATCAACGTGCTCCAAAAATTTTGATGGCTTTGTTCCAAAATGCTTATCGGTCAATTTAGCCATTGCCACGTTAGACGATAACTCGAAGGCTTGTTGAACCGTAATCTTTCCATATCCTCCTTCGTGGTGATCTCTTACCTTTCTGTTATAGAAAGTGAATTCGCCATTGCCCGTGTTAATACTATCCGTTAGTTCAATATTGGTATCCTCCAATAGCGCAATCATGGTTACGAGTTTAAAGGTAGAGCCTGGTTCTATCGATCCCCCTACCGCATGATTGAACTCTTCATAAAACTCACCATGACCATCGCTGCTAAGATTTGAAATTGCTTTGATATGACCCGTTTTTACTTCCATCACCACCACCGTTCCTTCATCCGCATTATGTAATTTCATGGCACGATAGAGTGAAGTCTCAGCTACATCCTGAAGATTAATATCAATCGTGGTGTGTATATCCAAACCATCCACAGCCTTTACGCTGTTGCCATCAAATACCGGCTTCCAGGTTCCACCAGCAATTTTTTGAAATAACGCTTCACCATCCTGGCCACCAAGTACTTCATCAAAACTGTATTCAAGGCCCGCTCCCTTTCCATCTTCATTTACAAACCCCACCGTTCTGCGACTCAAATTTGAAAAGGGACGATAGCGAACATCAATTTTTTCAAAAATCACTCCTCCTTTGTAGCGGCCTTCGCGAAATATTGGCCACTTCATCATTTCCTTTTTTGTCTGGTAATTAATCTGCTTGCGATTTACTACCACGTACTGCTTTCCAGCAATGCGGGCATCCTTCAATAGTTGTTTATACTCGGAGGCTGATTTGTCCTTGTAGTAACGCGCCAGCATCATACTTAAAGAATCAATACCACTTTTGAATATTTCGCTTTTGGCCAGGGTGGGATCGATAGCTACTTTATAGAATGGTAAGCTGGTAGCCAATAGACTGCCGTTGTCTGAATAAATATTTCCCCGGGTTGCTTTTACTTTTTTAAAGTCAAAGTTGATTTCTTCACTCATCTTCTCCCACTTAGCTCCATCCACAAACTGAATATGGCTGATCTTGGCGGCCACAGAAATAGCAAACACCATCACACACAGAAATGCAACGCGAACTCTTACTAATATGGACTTCTTAATATTCACCTTTATCTACTACTACTTTAAACGGTGGATTCAAACTTTCTTTAAGACCTAACTCCTTCACACGCCTGGCTACTTCACTCTGCTTGCTGGCATACATGATATCAGCTTTCAGGGTAGTGTAATCTGCCCGCAAATCTTCTACTTCACTTTGCATTCTGTCGATTTTGCGCGTGGCCTTCTCTGCATGATGCGTATTGCTGATATAAAGTAAACTGAGCAGCACAGCAAACAGAATTTTAGGAAGGTATTGAACCGGGAAACCCTCTTCGAAGTAGGACTCTAGTTTTAATTTCTTCTCCAAACCAGAAAAAATACTAGGCCCTGCAGTTGATGGCTTTACCCGGGCTTCATTCCCGCGATGCGATTGTGGTTCAATTCTGAATTTGTTTTCACTCATATTTTCGATCTCACCCCTGCGTCTCTCTTGTTGAGAAGGTACCGGGCTTATTTTATATTTTAGTTGCCACCCGAAGTTTCGCACTCCGCGCTCTCCTATTCTCATTTACTTCTTCTTCCGAAGCCTCAATTGGCTTTCGGTTTACTGCCTGAAAGGGTTTGATGGGGTTTCCGTAAAAATCTTTTTCCAGTTCCCCAAACACCTTACCCGTGTTTATATAATTCTTTACCATTCTGTCTTCCAGCGAGTGATAGCTCATAATCACTAATCGCCCGCCTTGTTTCATCACTTCGCCACATTGGTGCAAAAAATCTTCCAGCGCTTTCATCTCTTCATTTACTTCGATGCGCAACGCTTGAAACACCTGGGCGAAATATTTATTCTCCTTTCCACGAGGAGTGATTTGCTGCAACGCCACTTTCAAGTCCAGCGTAGTTGACAAAGGCTTTAGTGATCTCGCTGCGATCACTGCTTTGGCAGCAGTACGTGCATTTTTCAATTCACCGTACATTCCAAAAATCTTATGGAGATCCGCTTCCGGGTACTCATTTAAAATTTTGGCTGCAGTGATAGATCCCTTCTGGTCCATACGCATATCCAGCGGCCCTTCAAAGCGTGTAGAAAAACCACGTTCGGGCGAATCAATCTGGTGCGATGAAATACCAAGGTCGGCTAGTATGCCATCTACCTGGGTTACCCCATTTAACTTCAGATACTGTTTCATGTACCTGAAGTTTGCCTGACAAAATGTAAAAGAACGACTCTGAATATTATCCGCCTGCCGCTTTGCATCTTCATCCTGATCGAAAGCAATCAATCTACCCTCTCTCAGGTTTTCGAGTATTACCATGCTATGCCCGCCACCGCCAAAGGTTACATCTACATAGATGCCTTCAGGCTTTATACACAGCGCCTCGATGCATTCCGTTAGCATCACAGGCTTATGGTAGTTTCCCGATTCTGGATTCTGGATTCTGGTTGTGTTACTCATAGCTTCATGTCCAAGAATCAGGCTTCCAGCATCAGTATCTACTCGTTCAGATACTTTTCTGCCAGCTTAGACAATTCACCTGGGTCCTGGATCTGGTGCTTCTCATAGATCGATGGGTTCCAGACCTCAACTTTACTGCCCGTGCCTACCAGCATTGCGTCTTTATCGACTTGTGCATAGGCGAGCATGTTCTTGGGAATTAAGAAACGGCCGTTGCTATCCAACTCTACCGTAACTACTCCCGACAAAAAGTTTCGCTGAAGTTTGCGATACTCTTCATTGAACTCATTGAGACCCGAAATTTTTGAGAAGACCTTCTTAAACTCCACCATGGGGTAAATAATAAGGCATTGCTCAAAACCACGCCTGATCACAAGCTCTTGCGCCCCACCGTCCGGATCGGGCAACTGAGCTTTGATCCGCGCAGGCAGAACTAATCTGCCTTTGGCATCAAGCTTACACTCATATTCACTGGTGAAGAAAGTCATTGACTTGTAGTGGTTGTCTTTTTCTCCTAAGCAAACTTAAGTAACTTTCAACCACTTTCAACCACTTTAGCCCACTTTTTTACATTTTTAATCAAAAAAAGCTTTAAAACCGAGTGATTTAAGGTTCGGGGCTCAGAAAGGAATAGACAGTAAATGAATTTTTAGGCGCAGAACGACAGGAAAGAGCTGATTTGCCCTTTTTAATTTCGAAGACAGAGTGTGGAATAATTAATGAATCGCTCAGAGAATCATCAGCTTCTCAAAGCCACCTATATTAAGTAAGGGCAATAGGACTCTCTTAATAATTCTTAATCCCAATAAAATTGAAAAGAGACCACGTTAGTCAACTATCTCAACAACAGGTTGGCCTGTGCAGCCACTAGGAAATTTTATTTTCAATAGCACCGAAAGCGTTGGCGCAATATCGGTTATCGTATGGAACTGGGAAGAACTTCCCTTCTTAATACCTGCACCATAAAATAGTATGGGTATATGCGTATCGTAAGAATATCCAGATCCGTGTGTAGACCCAGTAACACCACCCCACGAAATCCAACTGGGTTCCAAAACAAACGCAATATCACCGGAACGTTTGGGATGAAAGCCTCTAACAACTTTTCCACGAATTCCTACTTCGTCTGAGTTAGCCTGGCGAAGCGTGGTAGATGGAAAAACCTGGGCTACTCCTTCGGTAGAGAGTAAGAATTTTGTGATCAGTTCAGTTGCAACAAACAAGTCGATGCCCGATGATTTAGGATCGCCTTCAAATGCCTTTTGATTTATATAAACTTCACCGGATGAAAATTCTTCAACGATTGTCTTTCCGGGAAAATATTTCTCCAAATGTTCATTTAGTGCAGACTTAATATAGCCCGGACGAAAATAGCCAGATGGGACTTTCAAGTCTGTCAAATATTGAGGGACTTCGGAGACCCCGTGGTCGGCAGTCAAAAAAACTGTATAAGAACCTTTTCCAACCTCTTTGTCAAGATAGGCAAACAGATCCTCCAGTGTTTTGTCCAATCTCAAATAGGTATCTTCCAACTCCACTGCATTGGGTCCCATGGCATGACCAATAATATCAGTGCTTGAAAAAGATACCGCAAGAAAATCTGTAACCTCATCTTTACCTAGTGATTCCCCAACTAATGCCGCTTTCGCAAATTCAGCCACCAATGTATTTCCCCAAGGGGTCATGGTAAGAAGACTATAAACACCCATTTTCTTTCTCAACTCGGCCAGATTGTATGGAAAGGTTGTCTTTTCCTTACCACCCCATTTACCTTCATACGGAGAGTCGTCTGGGCCGGATTCTAAATATTGATTGGATGGCAACGATGTATTCCAAACCTGATTCAAGTATGTGTCTGGTAGCTTTTGAAGATTGAATTTAGTAACCCATTCAGGTAATAGTTGCTTATAATAAGTACTGGTAATCATCGCGCCAGTTTTGCTATCATACCAATAGGCACCATCTGGAAAATGACCTGCGGGTAACACCGCTCCTCGATCTTTAACAGATACCCCTACTACTTTAGCACGCTTTTGCGTGGCTAGTTTTAATTCATCGGTAATGGTGGATGATAACATTCGCCAGGGAGAAACCATACCTCCAATATCTGTACCGACAGGCTTCTGAATGCTGTCGCCAACACAATTTACAAGCAATTTTAACCTGCGGTCATACCAGTCGTTGCCAATAATACCATGTATTGCCGGTGTGGTACCCGTATAGATAGAAGCATGACCAGGTCCAGTTTCGGTAGGCACATAATTATAATGTGCATTTTTCAGCATATATCCTTCACTCATCAATCTCTTAAAACCCTGCTCTCCAAATTTCTTTTCAAAGCGATACAAATATTCCTGACGCATTTGATCCACAACTATACCAACAACCAGTTTAGGTTGATTTTGTGAAAACACGGGCTGACCAATAAGCCATAGTAAGGAAAATGC
>DAOOCD010000235.1:0-5622 GCA_035408225.1 Cyclobacteriaceae bacterium
TGGAAGGAAGCCCTCAAATTGTGATTCTCTGATACTGTGTAGACTGCTGATAAGCGTGGAGTAATCTGGCCATCAAAATTTTCATTCTTATCATAACGCAGCGAAGCGGTTAGTTTCAAAGCATCGGCAAACGTTTTAGCGATTTGTGCATATCCGCCAAACTCGTCAATTTTTATTCGCTGGAAGTCAACACCATCATCAGGAGCTTCATTAAAGATAGTTCCACTTGAAAAGAGATCATATCGTCTTACGTTACCACCAATCTGAAGCTCGGCCCAATCAATCTGGTTCATGAAGTTGTAATTAAACTCAGCATGATAAAGCTTGGAATTATCCAGGAATGAAGCTCCACCGCCTGAGGCAGGATGAACAACCCCGTTGGCATCGGTCCAGGTACCCGTAGGAGTTCTTTGAAAATAGTTGTTTCTAACAGTTTCCATCAGATTGTTGTATTCTGCTGTGCCAGGCTGTGGCCGATTTCTGTCTGCATAAGCCCGGGCAGCGTTGTGATCACCAGCTGGTACGTTAGGAATATAGCCTTGCATGGCTACAACATAATCAGGCACCCAATTGGTGGCCGAAGGACTAACTGTTTCATTGGCATATCCACCCAAAGCAGATAAGTTATAGGATTTACCGGCATCAGTTGCTGTCTGATAGGCTCTTACAAAGAAATTTTCGCCCTTAAATTCCAGTTTATGAAATTGTTGAGTAAAGTCTCTCAACACATATTTCTCCGTTCCCTGATAAATGGTGCTACCTCCACCATAGCGGTAGTTATAAATAGCTTCGATCTTATCCGTTATTCTGTAATGCAGTGCGGCATCTCCTTTAATACTCTTCGCTTCACGGCCATCGGAAAATGCATTTAACATATCCTCTTCTCTAAATCCGGTACGGGTAATGGTACCTATACTTGGGACCGGAACTGCTATTTGAGTTTCATCGCCATACAAGTTAAGGCCATCAAAATCTTTTGCGCCACTCAAATCAGTTGTGGATTCTGGGTTTACTCGAGAAGTGCGATAATCATTACTTAACCAATCCGTTGCATTAAGCATGGAGAAATTAAGTTTGAATGCGAACTTATTATTAAATGCCTTTGCATACCGGATGCTGTATTGAACAAAAGGATCAGATCCACCGGCATCAGAACTTGTAACCCCACCTTTCACTTGGGCGCTTAGGCCCTGATATTCAAAAGGACTTTTGCTTTTCATTATTAAAATTCCATTGAATGCATTGGGTCCATATAATGCTGATGCAGCTCCCGGTACCAACTCAACACTTTCGGCATCCAACTCGCCAATACCAATGATGTTACCGGTAGGGAAGTTCAACAACGGTGTCTGAGTATCCATACCATCTACCAGTTGTACAAAGCGAACGTTAGCGATCGTTGCAAAGCCACGGGTATTAATTGAAGTTAAGTTTAAACTTCCAGAATTTGTTTGAACACCTTTTACGTTAGCCAAGGCATCGTAAAAATCGGGAGAGGCGGCTTGTTTGATCGCAAGCAGATCCATCTTCTCAATAGTAACGGGTGACTTCAAGATACTCTCCTCCACACGTGAAGCAGAAACAACAACTTCCTGACCGAGCAAAGTTTGCTCCTCCAGGCTTACATCCAGTGTTGTGTTTGCTTCTTTTACTTCTATCTCTTGAGTAGAAAATCCTATGAAAGAAAAGACCAGCGTGAAGGGTGGTTCCTGATTTACTTTCAAAGAGTACTGACCGCTGGTGTTGGAAATGGTTCCTATCACTCTTCCCTTCACAACGATATTAACACCGGCCAGAGGCTCACCGGTTGTTCCATCCTTTACCGTTCCGGAAATGGAGGTTTGCGCCATTAGAGCTGCCGACCCGCAAAGCCAAAAAAGTGCGGGGAGCAACGCTTTTCTGTAGAGTTTGTTCATAAGAATTATGGGTTTAATTCTTAAATCTACAAGAAAAAGCCTAATTACAAACGATTGATGGGTGCCTTTTTTGCAAACGATTGTAAAAAAATAAAACCTTTAAAAAGGACTACTTTTCCTGACGTACCAGTTCTACGAGGCGGTCGCAGAGGGCATTGATTTCCTGGGCCATTCGTTCATCCCCTGTGGAACTTAATACACTCTGTGCAATACCGCCCACACACTCTATATAAAATCTTTTCATCTCATCCACAGGCATGTCCTTGGTCCATAGGTCGATACGCATCGTATTTTTCTGTTTGCTATCCCACAAGGAAACTGAGATTGATTTGGTCTCGGAGGCGGTGTCTTCTGGTTTATCGGTAGCGTCCCAAAGTATACGTTCGGGGACGTTGTTTTGGTCTAGTTCTACTGAAAACTGAATGGTTGATTTTTTCATGCTGCAAGGTATTGCATCGTTTCAATTTACTAAAGAGTGATTTTCAAATTACTAGTCAAAAATTCATCTCTGGAATCTCTCCATCAATAATGAGCTTCCCTTCAGTAGCTTTTTGGATTTCTTCTACACTCACACCAGGAGCCCGCTCCAAAAGTCTAAAACCACCCTGTGGAAGTACATCCAAAACCGCCATGTCACTAACGATTTTCTTTACACATCGGATTCCGGTAATAGGAAGGGTACACTGTCTCAAAAGTTTTGAAGCTCCTTCCTTACTGCAATGTTGCATCGCTACGATAATGTTCTTGGCTGAAGCCACCAGGTCCATTGCTCCACCCATTCCTTTCACCATTTTGCCAGGCACTTTCCAATTGGCGATGTCACCGTTTTCAGAAACCTCCATCGCCCCAAGGATTGTAAGATCCACATGGCCGCCACGAATCATTGCAAAGCTTTCGGCCGAGCTAAAGAGGGCAGACCCTGGCATCATGGTTATGGTTTGTTTGCCGGCATTAATAAGATCCGGATCTACCTCATGATCTTTAGGAAAGGGTCCAATGCCCAACAATCCATTTTCCGATTGAAGCACAACATTGAGGCTGGATGGAATATAGTTGGCTACCAGCGTTGGGATTCCGATCCCCAGGTTAATGTACATGCCATCTTTAACTTCTTTGGCAATTCTTTTTGCTATCCCTATTTTATCAAGCATTTTGATTTGTTGATTTGTTGATTCGGCTATTCGTTGATGCCTTTGACGAAGAAATGATCTTTGATAACACTTTTTTAATACCAAGAATTTGTGTAAGGAGTTCGTTACAATTTGGATATGACTCTGAATGATGACAAATCTCTAACCAGTACTCAGTTTCATCTGCTTCTTTTGCAGCAATTTTTATTTTATGAATAAAGTCCGCCTTTGATTCTGCATTTTGCGCTTCACGCACGTTCGCCCCGATTGATGTTCCAGATCGGATGAGCTGGTTTGCAATTGCATACTTACGAGTACTTTCGAGTAATTCAACAAACTTCACAAGATCTAATGCAAACTGAAAAGTCAACTTTACAATTAGATTTTCCTTCAGGTCTGGATTATATTTTTTAAAAGACTCCATTAGTTTTTATCAAATTATCCAATCAACGAATTACCGAATTTTCAAATCATTTAGAGATTGTCCTTTGCTCAATCCTTTTCTCATAATTTGAACCCTGAAAAATCCGTTGCACATAAATGCCGGGGGTATGAATGTGGTTGGGGTCAAGTTCACCAATAGGGACTAACTCTTCTACTTCGGCAATGGTAATTTTTCCGGCAGTAGCCATCATGGGATTAAAGTTTCTTGCAGTGCCTTTATAAATGAGATTGCCCGCTGTATCACCTTTCCAGGCTTTGACAATTGCAAAATCTGCACGAAGCCATTGTTCAAGTAAGTGTGGTTTACCATCGAACTCGCGCACTTCTTTGCCCAAGGCTATTTCTGTTCCTACTCCGGCAGGAGTGAAAAAAGCAGGAATGCCCGCTCCACCCGCTCGTACACGCTCCGCTAATGTACCTTGCGGGATCAATTCAACTTCCAATTCACCAGAAAGTAATTGCCGTTCAAACTCCGCATTTTCTCCTACATAGCTAGAGATCATCTTCTTTACTTGCCGTGTCTTCAGTAACAACCCTATTCCGAAATCGTCTACCCCTGCGTTATTGGAAATACAAGTAAGTCCCTTAACTCCTTTTTTTAGAATCGCCTGAATACAATTTTCCGGAATTCCACAAAGGCCAAACCCACCAAGCATTAACGTGGTGTTGTCCTCAATATCCCACACGGCTTCATCAGCCCCCGATACCACTTTGTTGATCATACAGTTTTACTTTGAAACAAATCTCAGACTCCGTAACCCAAATTCCAAATGGGTTAAAGTGATTGGTCTTTTAAGACTTGCAGGGAAGATTCCTTGTCTTTTTGTAACTGGTGCTTTAGTGATTCAAGATCATTGAATTTTGAGTCGGTACGCAAGAGTTTTAGGAAGGAAATCTGAAGAGTTTCTCCATAAATCTCCTTGTTAAATTCAAAGATGTTTACTTCAATAGATCTTCGCGTTCCATTCACGGTTGGGCGGTTGCCAATATATAACATACCTCCATAGACTTTCTTTTCGTGCGTTACAGTAACTACATAGATACCTTCTGCAGGAATTAATTTATCATGTGAATCCAGCTCGATGTTGGCGGTTGGGAATCCTAATACCCGACCTAGTTTATCGCCTTTGATTACTCTTCCAGATAGAGAGTATGATTGGCCAAGAAAATGATTTGCAGTATCAATGTCGCCTTCGGCCAGGGCTTTCCGGATTCGCGTTGAACTTACACCAACATGATCCACTTCTTGCTTCGGAATTTCTTCGACCTCAAAGCCATAGGTGGGTGCATTTATTTTTAGTTGCTCAAAACTTCCTTCCCGGTTTTTTCCAAAACGATGATCATATCCGATCACCAGCTTTTTGGTTCCAATAGTGTCCACCAGTATTTTTGTTATGAACTCCTGGGATGAAATCTGCGAGAACTCTTTGGTAAATGGAATCCTGATCAGATGATGTATGCCTTGCTGGCGCAACAACTCAGCTTTTTCTTCGAAGGTATTTAACAATTTCATGAAGGGTTCCTCCGGCTTTAGAATCAACCGTGGGTGAGGCCAGAAAGTTATAACCACTGTTTCTCCATTATTCCTTGTAGCGATTTCGTTTAATCGCTGAAGTATTTTTTGATGCCCCAAATGAACACCATCAAAGGTGCCGCTGGTGACTACACCATAACTCAGGCGTGTAAAATCTTCCAGGGTATGATAAATTTTCATGCAGACAAAGTTGGGTTAATCTGCTCAATAGTTGTTGCGTTCTCTAATTTGAATTCTCCGATTCGGGTACGGCACAAGTCTGTAAGGTAAGCTCCAACTCCCAATTCAATGCCAAAATCCCGAGCGATACTTCGAATGTAGGTACCTTTAGAACAAACAATCCGAAAAGAGATTTCAGGCTTTTGGATCTTTATAATTTCAAACTCGAGGATGGATACTTCCCGCGCTTTTAGCTCAACTTCTTTTCCTTTTCTAGCCAGTTTGTAAGCACGTTTGCCATCTACTTTGATGGCTGAGTGGAGTGGGGGAATTTGCTGAATAACTCCTTTGAATTTATGCGTAGCAAATTGGATAGCTTCTTGAGTAATGTGCGTGATGTCTTTCGTTTCAGTAACGGTAGTTTCAAGGTCATGCGAGG
>DAOOCD010000236.1:0-5616 GCA_035408225.1 Cyclobacteriaceae bacterium
TGATTGCCACCGTGGATAAATTTGCCCAGATGCCCTGGAAGGGCGAAGCGCAGATGCTATTTGGCCGGGTGAATGGTTATTGCAGCCGGCACGGATACCGTTCTCCCGATATCGAGGATAAGAACACTCATCCGGCAGATAAAGTTTTCGGATTGCCGGCAGCAGAAACCGAAGAGAAGTGTTGTCTGCGTCCCCCGGATCTGATCATTCAGGACGAATTGCACCTCATCAATGGTCCCCTGGGTACCCTGGTCGGGTTGTATGAAACCGCGGTTGATAATCTGTGCAATTGGAAACTGGATGGCAAGACCGTGCGGCCGAAGGTGATTGCTTCCTCTGCAACGATCCGCAAAGCGCCGGCGCAAATCAACAGCCTTTACCTGCGGCAAACCAACATCTTCCCACCGAACGGTTTGTTGATTAAGGATAACTTCTTCTCTCGCCAACGCACACCGGATGAGACTAATCCCGGACGGATGTATCTGGGGATTTGCGCACCAGGCTCGCGTTTGAAAGTGGTTATGATCCGCTCCTATGTTGCCGTGCTATCCGCTGCGCAGCAGTTATATGGAAAATATGGCGGACTGGTGGATCCTTACATGACCCTGGTTGGTTATTTTAACGCCATGCGTGACCTGGGCGGTTTGCGCAGGGTATTGGATGATGCCATTCGCACCCGTTTGCGGCACATGGAAAAGCGGGGATTGGCCAATCGCAACCTGGATACATACAGTATCGCTGAGTTAACTTCGCGCATCGGAGCAACGGATATTCCGGAAATTCTGGATCGGCTGGGCGCGACCTTTGACCCCCAGCGGGATGAAGAACGCAAGAAAAAGCGCAAAGCCGGCGAGAAGGTTGCTTCTTCCAGTTACCCCATCGATACCTTGCTGGCGACGAACATGATTTCGGTTGGCGTGGATGTGCCCCGCCTGGGATTAATGGTGGTAGCCGGACAGCCTAAGTACACCAGTGAATATATTCAGGCAACCAGCCGTATTGGTCGTCGTTTTCCAGGTCTGGTTGTAACAGTTTATAACTGGGCTCGTCCCAGGGATTTGAGTCATTACGAGCGTTTTGAACATTACCACTCAACTCTTTACCAGCAAGTAGAAGCATTATCTGTGACGCCGTTCTCACCCCGTGCCATTGATCGAGGATTGACTGCGCTATTGGTTTCTTTCCTGAGACTTTATGGATTTGATTTCAATAGTAATGAAAGCGCTGAAAAACTAACCCGAGATCACCCCATAGTGAAATTAGCGATCGATGAGATTTGCCGTAGAGCAGGATTGGTAACCGGCAGCATACAAGTTGAGCAAGACGTACGATCTGAACTGAACAGCCGCATTGATCTCTGGCTTGCACGGGCTGCCAAGCTGGCAGCAGGCGGCTCCAAATTGGGCTATAAAGGCAAAGGTGATGGACGAACATTGGCATTACTGGAAACGCCCAACAAACAAGATCGGGATGTTTTCACCTGCCTGACCTCTTTACGGGATGTCGAACCTTCTGTAAATCTTGTGTTGAATAATTATGAAATTGAGACTCCTGCCAACAGTGTTGGAGTAGAACAAGAACAGGAGGCCGCCCAATGACCAGACCCAATAATATTAAAGTGGGAGAACTTAATCCATCCCAACTGCTCTATACCTATGGAGTCGGGGCAATTGTCGATTTGCCACATTTATCCGCCATCGTTTCCGGATTAGATGATTGGCCGGTAGATCCCGAATATGTTCGTGAAATCCAGGAAGAACGCCTGCTTTTTGCCCTGAAAGGTGAATTGGGGAATCAAGTGCAGCGACTGCTATCCCTGCCCAGCGTTCCAGATGTAGGCGGAAAACCTAATCCCTTTGATAAAGAAGCACATATTGGCGTGCCGGTCAGCACCTTCCCACAGTGGATGGTTTGCCCCTCATGTCAGGTACTCGCTCCCACCCAGTCCGAGTTGTTTGAACTGAAGGTGGATTATTATCATCCTGACCGAACGCATTATGAACATGTCAATTGTCAACGTGCAAACAAGCCAACAGTGTTGCCGGCGCGTTTCCTCGTGTGCTGTGAAAACGGCCATCTGGATGACTTTCCCTGGGTGGAATATGTTCATCATTTTGACCCGACCAAATATGATCACAAAAGCCTGACTTTGTCAGAATTTGGGCCATCTGGTGAGGCTCGTGATCTCTATGTGGAGTGCAATATTTGCGGTGCAAAACGGCAACTGGCTGAAGCTTTCGGACGTGAGAACCGTGAGAAAATGCCCATTTGCAAGGGTCGCCGGCCGCATCTCCATGATTACGATCCGGATGGTTGTGAACTCCATGTGCGTGCTATCTTGCTGGGTGCCAGTAACCTCTGGTTTCCATTTGTCCTCAACACAATTTCCATCCCTACCACCGCAGATAAGTTGGCCAATTTGGTTGCGGAAAATTGGGGCGAGTTAAGCCGCGTAGAAAAGGTTGATGAATTGGCATACATGGAGAAATGGGGGAAACTGAAAGCATTTGCAGAGTATGCTTTGGCTGATTTATGGGATGCCATTAGTAAAAGAAAATCGCGCGAGACATCAAGCGAGAATGATGAACGCCCTAATTTGCTAACCCCAGAATGGGCTGCGTTTACGACCCCTGCATCGCAAAGCCAAACCCCTGATTTCAGATTGAAATCTGTAAATCTTCCCTCAAAGTATAAGGATGTATTTTCACAGGTCGTTCTGGTTGAGCGGTTGAGGGAAGTCAGAGCATTGGCTGGATTCACCCGGATCGACTCTCCTGGAGAAATGGCGGAAAGCGACGAGGAAGAAATCCAGGCTGTTTCACCCATCTCAAGAAAAAAGCCAAATTGGATTCCAGCGATTGAAGTGCGAGGTGAAGGGATTTTCCTCCAATTTAGGGAATCAGAAATCCTCAGGTGGTTGGCCCAGCCTGCGGTAAAACAATGGGAAGCGATGTTCTTCCAGGCACATATCGAATGGCGCAAGAACCGCATGATCGAAAATCCAGAAGCAAATTTTCCCGGTTTGCGATATGTTTTGTTGCACTCTTTTAGCCATGCGCTCATGCGTCAATTTGCCATGGAGTGCGGATACACCCAGGCCAGTATTCGAGAACGGATCTATTCAAATAATCCAGGCCAGCCGGGTGATCCGATGGCTGGAATCCTTCTTTATACATCTGCACCAGATTCGGAAGGCACACTGGGTGGTCTGGTAAGTTTGGGAGACCCCCATAATTTAGAGAGACATATTGATTCCGCTCTTGAGGCGTGTGGTTTATGTGCATCTGACCCTACTTGTGCAGAACACATGCCCGGTTATGGTGCTTCAACGGTTCATGCGGCAGCTTGCCATTCTTGTCTCTTCTCGCCCGAAACTTCATGTGAGAGGGGAAATCGCTATCTTGACCGTTCAGTCCTGGTTTCAACCGTCAGCCATGATAATCACCGGTTTTTCAGCCATGAATGAAAACTCGTTAGTCCTTCTAATATCTGATTTCGTTCAAAGTACACCTTCTGAAATTATTTACGAAGTACTGAAAATAATTCGTGAATGGCATGCAACTCCATCTGATTTTCAGAAGAAAAAATTGTTGTCATCAATCCAGAGCCCTCACAGTAAGGACAAACTCAAAAAGATAATTGATTGCTGGGTAAATGATTTTCCGGAATTAACATCCGACGGAGTTTGCTTATCCATTCAATCCTCTTTAGCGACTTTTAGAACATTACTTACTCCGTCATTGGAATTGATTTGGACAGGACCTGAGGATTTGACAACTAACTTACGCCGGACGGATCAGGCTTTATTAGAACTGATTCAAGGAGCAAATAAGCACCTATTAATTGTTAGCTTTGCAGTGTATAAAGCCCAGCCAATAATTGATGCGATTGAAACTGCGATTCTCAGGAACGTGAAGGTGATCATTTGTCTGGAAGATTTGGATAGGAGCCAAGGAAAATTATCATTCTCAGGTCTAAACGCCTTTTCAGATAGTGTTTTCAAGCTCGCCTCGTTTTACACGTGGCCAATTGAGAATCGCCCACATACAGCTGATGGGAAATTTGGCTCTTTGCATGCCAAAATTGCCGTTGCTGACCGAGAAAAAGTGTTTATTTCCAGTGCCAATCTAACGGATTACGCCATGGATTTAAATATAGAAATGGGAGTGCTTCTAAAAGATAATGCAATTGGGGAACAAATCGACAACCTATTTAATAATATGATTTTAAATTCTGTTTTTCGGAAAATACCCATAAAATCGAGTTGAAGGTTGTTTGTTTTTTATTCCAAGAATCTGGGTGTTCCTTTTTGAACCCCGTTCCCCTTTTAATATCCAGTAGAGAAAATGAAAATCTCCAAATATAATTAAAAGATGGTTACTGACAACACGATCGAAATCACTCTAGATACCTGGATCATCTCAGATACCCATTTCTTTCATGAAAACATTGGAAGATATTGCAACCGTCCCGAAAACTGGCAAGAACTGATCATTAAGAATTGGAATGATTTGATCTCGCCAGATGAATTAGTTCTGCACCTGGGCGATTTTTCATTTGGGAAAAGAAGTAATTTTGACTTATTAACTGAACAGCTGCATGGAAAAATTATTTTGATCCGGGGAAATCATGATCGTTTGAGCAGGATCCGCTATGAATCTCGCGGTGTAACAATCGTAAATGAACCCATCTATGTAAAGCTTGACGAGAAAGCGAAGATCATTTTCTCCCATTGGCCAGTAGTCCCCCTCGATGATGGATTAATTAATATTCATGGGCATATACATAATTCTCCTCCACCACCTGAAGGTTCAGTCCTCGGACCGAACCACATCAACATGAGTGTTGAGGTACGCGATTACAGACCTTGGAGGTTGAAAGATATCATTAATGGGATTAAATAAAATGAGGGCAGCCCTTCCATGGACTACCCTCTCCCCTTGTTACCTCACTGCCCTAAACTGACATCCAACGGTTGCCGGCTTGCCCAGCATCGTCCAAGATAACCGCTCGACCACACCCCACCAGATTCCTGGGACATCATACCATTTGGCACCTTCCACTCCCTTCGGAATATCCGGATCATACGCGGTCATCTTAGCCAGGGTACTATCTGGATTAATCGCAACCACTGTATACACCACACTATAGATCGGTCCAAGTGTTGCAAGCGAAAGCATCATTCCCCAGCCACATCTTGACGGTTCAACCGTTTTTGCGGCATCGATCCGGTCTTTCATGAATTCGACATAAGTCATCCCCTCTGGTGCTCCAGTTACTAACATTTGTTGATTAGCCTTGAAACCGATAAAGACCAGGCCTGCACAGACAAGGATCAGAGTCGAATTCCAAATCACTTTCCAAATAAAGTGAAAAAGTCCCACAATCATCTTTACCCCTCTTGCTTTCCAACCTTGTAGTTATCTTCAGGTTTCTGGCCTTCACCGATCATCAAGGTTCCAAACCTAATTTCCTCTCGATACATTCGGTCGATTGAAACCTCGACCACATCCCCTTCACTGCGTCCCATATTACTGGAAAGATCTTTCAACTGTCGAACGCATTCGTTACTTAGTCGAAATGATCGAACTGCTTTAGTGGGTGAGTTTTTTATGG
>DAOOCD010000237.1:0-5558 GCA_035408225.1 Cyclobacteriaceae bacterium
CCACTCCTATCATTAAAGAAGTCACTATACCAAAAGGGAAAGATAAATTCATTTTCTCCATCGCAATTCCTCAAGCCCATCTGTGGTCGCTGGAAGATCCATATCTCTATGAAGCGGAAGTGAAACTAGGTGATGATGCTGTGAAAACTTATTTCGGTATGCGCAAGGTTTCTGTCGTGAATCTACCCGGCACTGAATTCCCCTATGTGGCGATTAATAACAAACCCATTTATCTTCAGCTTACGCTGGATCAATCGTATCATCCCGAAGGATTCTATACGTTTCCCAACGATGAGTTTATGCGCAAAGAAATTGAACTCGCGAAGTCGATCGGGTTAAATGGCATTCGTCCGCATATCAAATCAGAGATACCCCGCAAACTATATTGGGCGGATAAACTCGGAGTGTTAGTGATGGCCGACTTGCCCAACAGCTGGGGCGACCCCGATGCGAAGATGCAGCAGGAAGCAGAGAATACGTTTCGCGACATGGTGAAGCGTGACTTCAATCACCCTGCCATCTTCTCCTGGATTTTGTTTAATGAAACATGGGGACTGCGCACCCATATTGAAGTAGATGGAAAGCGGGTGGGCAACTACCTTCCCGAAACGCAGATGTGGGTTTCATCGATGTATTACCTCGCCAAATCACTGGACCCAACCCGATTGGTGGAAGACAATTCAATTTGTTGTGGCGCAGGTCACACCCAAACCGACATCAACTCCTTTCATGATTACCTGCCGGGCTGGGAATGGGAAAATCATTTAAAACAATTAACTGAAAATTCGTTCGAAGGAAGTACGTTTCAATTTGAAGCTGGCTTTAAACAAGGCAAGCAGCCTAAAATCAATTCCGAATGTGGCAATGTGTGGGGCTATGAAGGCAGCACCGGGGATGTGGACTGGAGCTGGGATTACCATCGCATGCTGAACACATTCAGAAAGTATCCGGAAGTGGCTGGCTGGCTCTACACCGAACATCATGATGTTATCAATGAGTGGAACGGCTATTGGCGTTTTGATCGCACCCATAAATACACGGGTATGGAAGAACTAATGCCAGGTATGAAACTCAACGATCTCCACGCATCAGTTTATCTTTCCACGGGCAATGAAATCTGTACTACCGTAAAAGGTGGCGAAACGGTTAAGGTACCACTCTATCTTTCTTCAATGACGGGAACAGATTATGGCAAGCAGTTAAAACTTTCGTATCAAGTGAAGCTGACCAACGCGATTGGGGAAACTTCATTAGTTACTCAGGGAACAAAACAGGTCGACTATCAGCCTTACCTTCAGAAAGAATTAGAATCGCTATCCATCGAGATGCCAGCGACCAGCGGCCTCGCCATACTCACGCTTCAAGTAGAAGATATGAAAGGAACTATTCTCCATCATAACTTCATGCACTTCGAAATCATTTCGGAAAGCAAACCCCCCAAGACGGAAATCCGATCTGTTGCACCCGCAGCATTTACCAACGCACAATGGAGTATAAAACAATGGAACGTATTGGACGGACTCAAAGTAAACGGCACTGGCACTGGATTTTTTGAATATACCTTCAAACTCGATAAGTCCGCGAATACGAACGTAAAAGAAGCCTACTTCCTGATTGAAGTTTCCGCAAAGGAATTGTTCGTGAAAGACCGCGATCAAAAAGAAAAGACGGATGTCGATTTTATGCTGGGCGGAAAAGCTTCACCCAGTGGCAATCCAAACTCGTACCCAATGACCGATGAGAAGTTATTCCCATCCAAAATTTCAGTAACCATTAATGGCGCACCGGCTTTGACGACCACCCTGACGGATGATCCTGCTGATCATCGCGGAGTATTGTCATGGCATCATCAGTTGAAAGATAGAAAGTTACGTGAAGCTGGATCGTATGGATACCTGATTAAAGTACCGGTTTCAAAAAATCAACTCAAGAGTGCTATAACAAAAGGTGAATTGGTAATCCGCTTACAGACGGTGGGTGATGGCGGCATTGCCGTGTACGGAAAATCATTCGGAAGATATCCGGTAGATCCATCGTTGGTGATGAAGTTCAAATAAGTTTTGTAAAAACCGAGATAAACAAAAAGCCTTTGATATATAAGTCAAAGGCTTTTTCGCTTGTATGCTTATCTATTCGGTTGCAACGAAACTCCTTGCGGGTTTGAATATTTTCTGGGAAGCAGACCCTGGCGATTGGCTGCCATCCAGGCAAACGAAGCCGTTATTACCGCATTGTGTTTAAGATCTTCTTCCAACGCTTTGTCATATACATCCATGGTGGTGTGATGAGTCCTCGTTGAGTATTCAATAGGATCTTGTATAAACTGGAAACCCGGAAGGCCAATAGCATCAAACGGAACGTGATCGGTACTTCCTGTATTGCGAAGAGTTAGTGTTGAAGTTCCCATCTTTTCAAATGGCTTGAGCCAGGATCGGAAAATGTTTCGCACACCTTCATTGCCTTGCATGTACACCCCACGGTATTTACCGGTGCCATTGTCCATATTAAAATAGGCCGAGAATTTTTGCGCAGCCGGTTTCAACACGATAGAATCATAGGGTGCTGTTTTATCAAGTCGTTCACCTAAGATGCGTTTCACATAGGAACGTGAACCCAACAAACCTTGTTCTTCTCCGCCCCATAAGGCAATACGAATTGTTCTCCTGGGTTGCCCGCCAATTGATTTAATAATGCGCATGGCTTCCATCATCACCGAAGACCCCGCAGCATTGTCGGTAGCACCCGTGCCGCCATGCCATGAATCCAGGTGAGCACCGATCATGACTACCTCATCTTTTAAGTCTGTGCCAGGTATCTCCCCAATAACATTAAATCCTTGAGCTGCTGGCGTAAATTCTGTTTCAAGGGTTAATTCCAGTTTGATATTCATGCCAGCCTGAATCTGACGAATTAGCCTATTATAATGCTCATCGGAAACAACTACTTGTGGTAAAATTTTTGGAGCATTGGCACTTTGGGCCCGTAATCGTTTGGCTTGTGGCACATCAGGCGGATAAGGAATAGTGGCTGCACCCACCAAAAGAGTACCATCTTCCAAACGTGCGCTGGGGCTCGGTTCTAACACGGCAAGTGCGCCTTCTTTCATACAAAAATCCCATTTGGCAAAGGCAAGCTTCTGTGCATCTGGATTCCCACCGCCAAAATTTCCCTGGCCACCTTCTTGCGGAGCACCCGCATTGGCCATGACTAATAGAGTTGAATCGTTGAATCGCTTCGCATCGGCAGTAAAGCCCGGCTTAACAGCAACCGGTGCGCTGAACAAAATGATTTTATCTTTTAGCTTTCCTTTATATCTGGCAAGATCTGCTTCTGTTTTCACATCTAAATAAATTGCCTCGGTAGCAACGGTTCCTTTAATGCCAGGCGTCCAGGCTTTGGGATAAGCAATGATTGGAGAATACACAGGCTCTAAACCTTGTAGAGTAAATTTCTTTAACTCCCACCCACGACCAAATTCTTCACCCCAATAATCGATCTGAACATTTTGTAGTCCATAGGATTCCAGCGTAGCTTTTGCATAGTCGGCAGCTTTCTTATGATTCGGTGAGTTGGAAAGTCGCGGGCCATACACATCCGTAAGCATACTCAAATTAGCCATCAGTTTAGATCGCTTAAAACCCTCGTCTTTAATCTTATTAATAGTGACCGTATCTAACGGTTCAGATTGCTGCGCATAAGAAGCGGTAGCAATGCAGAGGATTACTAAATAGTAGAGTTGTTTTTTCATAGTTTCTTCGAATAGTAATATATCCTAGTAATGATTTTAAGGGTGTTGATTGGCCATGTGGTTCAACAATCTAGGAAAATAAAAGCAAAGCGCTGATTGAATTTATTTGGGTGGTCAATCGCTGAAATAACTTACCAGTAAATAATCACATAGTCAACTGATTCGCCCAAAGAATAATCCACCATACCTGGTAACTTCTTCTGTTATTGATCTACTAAAAGGAGAAAGTTGCTTATATTACTAAACAGTTTCAGAGATTTTCTCGCTCTTAGAATTATTTTAAAAATAAGGCTATGAAAAAAATTATCATCCTGCTGATTTGTGGTGCGCTTGGCGCCTGTAATCAGGCGAAAGAAGTAGCTCCCATTGAACTTGTTGATCCTAAGTACGTAGGCTTTTCAAAAGATATTCTTACCGCATTATGTAAGGGAGACATAGACAAGTTTATAGCACCTTATACCGAGAATGCGACCTATCGTTGGAATTACGGGGATAGCCTCGTGGGGCGACAAGCTATAATTGATTACTGGAAAGCCAGAAGAAGTGAAGTGATCGATACAATTACATTCAAGAACGAATCCTGGTTAGCAATTAGGGCCAATAAACCTCCTGCCCATCTTAAGCCCGGGGTTTATGTTCTTAGCTGGGCAGACTTTACAATTACCTATACGAACGGCAGTACAATCGACATGAACATTCACACTGTTTTTGGTTATGACAATAATGACAAAGTTGCTATTACCGTTCAATATCTTGACCGCTCACTCATTGAAAACGCGTTAAAACCAAGTGAAAAGTAAGGCCATGTAATGCTATATATTCTCCAATAAATTACTTTTGTTGCCGTACTTAATTTCACGTTATGGAAAAGAGATGTTTTATTATTATGCCGATGGGCGATCCTGACGGTTATACGCCCGGGCACTTCAATAGAGTTTATCAATATATACTTGTGCCCGCTTGCAGGTTGGCTGGGTTTAGTCCTATACGAGCAGATGATCCGGCTTCGCACGACACTGCGTTGGATATAATAAAAACAATAATTGAGAGTGACGTTACTATCTGTGATATAAGTTCGAACAACTCAGCAGCACTTTATGGATTTGCAATCCGGCAGGCAAGTAGTCTTCCGGTAACCTTAATTAAAGATCTCAAGACAAACACGATTGCCAATATTCCTGAGTTTGACATAGTGCAGTATGATGATTCTCTAAGAATTGATACAGTACAAACTGAAATTGAAACATTAAGCGAGGCATTAAAAAAGAGCTTTGAGAATAAGGCGGTGGGAGATTCATTAATCAGTCGTTTAAATATTGGGACCGCTCAATCAGATGCTTCTGGTAATGCGGAAACAGATACCATACAAACACCTCCGACAGATACGGTAGGCCATGATGAAGCTCAACAAAAAGAAAGTCACCTGCCTGTAATTTCACCACTACCAGACTATGTAGGCAATCCGATTACCCAGGAGGAAATTGATTGGCTCAAAGTGGGTGCTTCAATTTTTCATATGAATTATGGTAAAGGCGAGATACTAACAATTAGTAAAATGCCAAAAGGCAGAATTGCCAAGATTCAATTTGAGTCAGGACCAAAACTATTAGTCCTGGAGACATCGGGGATCTTTAGAAAAGTAAAAGCTTAGTTGCAGCAATGATTGAACAAGTACCTACGTCACTTGACATGGGTTAGGTTCTAACAACAAAAAAGCCTCTAATATTTTGAATATCAGAGGCTTAATTATGTTTTAGTAGTCCCAACGGGAATCGAACCCGTGTTACCAGAATGAAAATCTGGTGTCCTA
>DAOOCD010000238.1:0-5500 GCA_035408225.1 Cyclobacteriaceae bacterium
GGATCCTTATTCCTTCCGGTGTATGCCACAAGTACATGGTGCCAGCGATGATGCCATTCAGTTCGTAACTCATACCGTGATTACAGAAGTTAACTCTGTAAGCGATAACCCAAATATTTTTGCCGAGACTGACAAAATCATTTCAGCTGGAAATTTCCATGGACAACCCCTGGCACTTTCCCTGGACTTTTTGGCGATCGCTTTGGCAGAATTGGGGAGTATTTCAGAACGAAGAACCTATCAATTAATATCCGGATCGCGAGAACTTCCGAATTACCTCGTAGCTAATCCGGGTATTAACTCGGGCCTGATGATCCCTCAATACACAGCCGCTTCGTTGGTAAGTCAAAACAAACAACTCTGTACTCCGGCTTCTGTGGATTCTATTGTCTCCTCTAATGGGCAGGAAGATCATGTAAGTATGGGCGCCAATGCTGCTACCAAAGCGTATCGCGTGGTAAATAATCTATATTCAATCTTAGCCATCGAATTGATCACGGCCGCTCAAGCCTTGCATTTCAGAAGGCCGTTAAAAACATCTCCCGACTTGGAGAAATTTGTCAATACTTTCCGGGACGTTGTACCGTTTATAGAAACAGACCGCGAATTGCATGTGGATATGGTAAATGCTGAAAAGTTTTTGAAGGCGACTAAACTGGAAGATTGAAAAAACTTATTATCATATTATCATTTGTTTTTTTTACAGGCAATCTCTACGCCCAATACACCAGTCGACTGGGCCGCTTTCAGGTGGATGAGATAAAAGGGTGCGCTCCATTTACTGTTACAATTTTAACTACCAACCTGATTACCACCGGAGAATGTACGGCAGGAAAGCCTTGCCTGATGAGTGCCGGAAACGGAACTCCGCAACAGCAAAATCAATTTACAATTACTTATCCCCAGGCGGGTACATTTACGCTTGCCGTACTTTATCAAAGTATTGGGGCCGATGATATTGTTATTACCGTTGACCCAAACATTCAACCGGAGTTTGAAATCTATACATGCTCAGGGTTACAAAACAATATCAAGATTACCGACAAAAATTATGATCAATATTCAATTGACTTTAATAATGATGGTATCATAGAGACCGTTATTCCAAACAGCAATAACCAAACGGCCGCTCACAGCTATGGAATTGCATCCACTTTCAACATCAGTGTAAAGGGAAAAGATATTAATGCCGCCAATAATTGCGCTGCCAAGGTTTTGCCATTTACCTCTTTGCTGACGCTTCCTGTACCGCAAATCACAAAACTGACTGCCCTGAATCCAACTTCGTTGAAATTAGACTTTACTCCACAACAAAACATTTTATACAAACTCGAAATCGCTGTTAATAACTCAGCCACCTTCCAGCAATTTCAAACCTTGTATGGAGTGAATACGGTTACCATTCCAAACTTAAAGACTGATGACAACTTTTACTGTTTTCGGTTAAGCTCATTTGACCCGTGCACGAACAGCAATACTTACTTAGCTCCGGTATGCAGTCATAATTTTGATCTCTCCGTTCAGAACGGAGTTAATCGCCTTACCTGGGCAAGTTCAGGCACAGGAGTATTGTCTACAGAAATCATCAGAAACGGAGCTTCGTATGTCATCATTCCCGGTGCCCCCTCTTTGTTAAATGATGTTGATGTGATTTGTAAAACAAATTACTGTTACCAGGTCGTCAATTTATATGCAGGCGGTGTTCAGAGTATCTCCCTGGAAAAGTGTGGTGAAGCTTTTACTACCGTAAGTCCTACAGCCATTAACAATACCTCCTCAGTTGTAGGAGCAAATGGTGTAGAATTGACCTGGACTCAAGATCCCTTGTTTTCTGTTGAGGAGTATGCGGTGCTGCGATACCAGGGTTCTTCTTTCGGGTTAGCCGGTAAAACAACCAACACCACGTACACTGACCTTGGATATACAACGGAAGGAGGTTTTTGTTACCGCATCAACTATGGCGACTTATGTGGTAATGCCAGTCAGCCAGGCGATTTAATTTGTCCCATCCGGTTATCTGCCACACTGGATGATAAGAATGTAATAACACTCCGATGGTCGTCACTTAAAGGCTGGCGCAATGGAGTAAGCAATTACCGGATTGAAAAATTTGATAAAAGTGGCGGCCTGATGCAAGTCATTAATACAGGCACCGACACTACCTGGGTGGATGATCAACCCGATGCTATTAATCAGGTAGTTCAATACCAGATCATCGCTCAATCCAATGAAGTTGGATTGACAAATTCAGTTTCAAACCGGTTGGTTGTTACTAAAGAAGTAAATCTTTTCTACCCAACTGCCTTTACTCCTGATGGCGTTGGGCCAGTTGAAAACGAGACCTTTACGGTGAAGGGTCAGTATATCGTAAAACTGGAACTGAAAGTATTCGACCGTTGGGGGTCCATGGTTTTCTATTCGGATAAAAACGAACCCTGGAACGGTACGAATAATGGCAAGGCCCTGCCCGAAGGAACCTATGTATGGAGAACTCAGATTACTGATCTGGCCGGACGCAATTTCAGCGAAGGAAGTACGGTAGTAATCCTAAAGAAAAAAAACTAACCTCATACTTCAGTTAATCTTACCTTTGTTCAAACTAACTAATCAATACATCTATGTTTGACATGATGAAGATGATGGGCAAGATGAAAGAGGTGCAGGCCAAGATAAAGGAGGCCCAGGATAATTTGGTGCGGGTAAACGCATCGGGCGAATCCGGAGGCGGCATGGTGAAGGCTATTGTGAACGGAAAGAAACAAGTTATCTCGATTGACATAGATCCGGCTATTCTTCGCGCTGAAGATAAAGTACTGGTTCAGGATCTTATAGTTGCTGCCGTCAACAAAGCATCTGAAGATGTTGAAATCCTTGCCAAAGAAGAATTGAAAAAAGCAACAGAAGGACTTCTTCCTAATATCCCCGGTATGGATTTAAGCAACCTAATGGGATGACCGAAGTAGCGGTTGTAATTCTTAATTTTAATGGAAGAAATTTCTTGCGGCAATTCCTGCCGTCTGTTATTGCCTATAGTGCTTCCGCAAAGATCATCGTTGCCGACAATGCGTCTACGGATGATTCGATTGCGGTTCTCGAAAGTGAATTTTCAGGCTCGGTTGAGGTGATCAAAATTGGAAGTAACCTTGGATTTTGCGGGGGCTATAATTATGCATTGAAGTTGATTCAATCGGAATACTATGTCTTATTGAATTCGGATGTGGAAGTGACTCACGGATGGATTGACCCTATCATCAATCTTTTTAAAAGAGATCCGTCTGTCGTGGCTGCCCAACCCAAAATTCTTTCTTATCATCAAAAGGACCATTTCGAATATGCAGGTGCTGCAGGAGGGTTTGTAGATACGCTGGGGTATCCATTCTGTCGGGGAAGGATCTTCAATTTTATAGAAAAAGATTCAGGTCAATATGATGATACCCGACCCATATTCTGGGCAACGGGAGCATGTCTGTTTATTCGCGCCCAGGTTTATCATGATTCAGGGGGTTTGGATGAAGTTCTTTTTGCGCACATGGAAGAAATCGATTTGTGCTGGCGACTAAAGCGGGCAGGACATCAGATTTACTACGTAGGGGAAAGCAGAGTTTATCATGTAGGTGGCGGCACGTTATCAAAATCAAATCCAAGAAAGACGTATTTAAATTTCAGGAATGGATTAAGTCTAATAATTAAACATTTGCCCTTGGCCAGTATGTGGTGGAAAGTGCCCTTTAGAATTCTGTTAGACTGGATAGCGGCTGGAAAATTCTTACTCCAGGGATCACCGGGCGATTCGTGGGCCGTATTAAAAGCCCATTTCGACTTTCTGGGCGGGATTCAATCGGATTTGAGAAAAAGGAGAATGCTAACTTCGATTGGCTATCAGGTTACAAACCAATATCCCCGATTGTTAACGTTTGAATTCTTCCTGTTCGGAAAAAAAAGATTTCAGGACTTAGGTAAATTTTAATAATCCCAGATGGTGCTCCGCCTGCGCAAATGACTGCGCATGTTAAGAAGGAAGGCAAGCGACATGTAAATAATAATTGGAGACCCAAAAGTCAGAAATGAGGCGTAGATGAAGAAAAGCCGGATGGATGATGTGGCGATCCCCATTTTTTCGCCCAAGGTTGTACAAACACCAAAAGCATGGTTTTCAAAAAATAGTTGGATTTCATTAATCAAGCCCTTCATACTCGCTGAATTTCTCCTAAAAACTTCCGTTTACCCAAGTAAAAGTCCTTTTAACGACTTATAAACCACCCTGCAAATATAGGGGGTCTCCTGACTAATATCAGTCATTCCATTGTTATTTTTTTGCCTATAATTGCAAGAAATAAGGGGTTTAAGGTTAACTTTGCACCTCGTTTACGGAAACTTATTAAATCAAAACCATGAGAAAATTATTTTACGCATTCCTGATCGTTGGAGCACTCACCTTTACGAGTTGTACCCTCCCTCAAATGATCAAAGCTGCCAAAGAACAAAAATTGGAAGTGACTCCCAATCCACTAGAGGTTCACAAGGACACTGTCAATTTTGACCTGGCCGGCAATCTTCCTGTTAAGATGCTGAAGAAAGGAACAGTATACACGCTAAACACCTTCTACAAGTATGGTGAAAGCGAACTTGCCCTGGACCCAGTTGCTTTACGCGCTGAGGATTATCCTAACAGCAGCACTGAAGAGGTTAAAGTTTCTAAAGCATTTTCATTCCCATACAAAGATGCCTACAAAGTAGGTACCGTTGAAGTACAGGGTGTTGCCTCAAAAGGCACTAAATCAAAGACTACACCACGTATGCCTTTGGCAACAGGTATTATCACTACTTCTAAACTGGTTCAAAATTCATACTATGCTGCTTTCGCAGATCATGGTTATAACAACCAGGAAGAACTTGTTCCAGTAATTATCCCTGATTTCATCTTCGAAAGAGGAAAGTCAGTACTCCGCACATCTGAAACAAAAGCTGAAAAAGGAAAGCAATTAGATGCATTCATTGCCTCTAAAAACGTAACACGCACAGTAACCATTACCGGTACCCACTCCCCTGAAGGTGCTGAGCGTATCAACAGCAAACTTTCTGAAGAGCGCGCAAAAGCGATTGAAAAATACTATCGCGCTCAGATGAAGAAGTATGACTATAAAGGAGCTGCTGATTCAATCAAATTCATTTTGAAGCCTGTTGTAGACGATTGGACTGAATTTAAAAATGCATTGGCTGCTTATGAAGGTGTTTCTTCAGACGAAAAATCAAACTATCTGAACATCATCAATGCCGGTGGCTCTTTCGAAGATCAGGAGAAGCAGATGAAGAAACTGAAGTCTTATAACAAAGTTTTCAAGGATGTTTATCCAGGTTTGCGTACTGCTAAAACTGAAATCCTCACGATCAAGGATAAGAAAACTGATGCCGAGATCTCTGTATTAGCTAAGCAAATTACTAGTGGCCAGGCTGGTGCTGATGCCCTTAGTTTTGAAGAATTGATGTATTCTGCAACCCT
>DAOOCD010000239.1:0-5486 GCA_035408225.1 Cyclobacteriaceae bacterium
ATACTCCCGTTGCTTTGCCACTGGCTGTTTTACTTTCATCGCTGATTACTTTTGGTAACCTGGGTGAGCATTTTGAGTTAACAGCCATCAAAAGCCTGGGCATCTCGTTGATCAGAAGCCTTGTTCCAATCTTTGCTTTTGTCCTGCTGCTAACCTGGGGGGCATTTTTAGTTGGCAATTACCTTGTACCCAAAGCAGCACTCGAAGCGTATAGTTTGTTATATGATATTAAGCAAAAGAAGCCAGCCCTTGATTTGCGGCAAGGGGCATTCTATAATGCTATTCCCGACATAAGTATTAAGGTAAATGAAAAGATGCCAGAGGATGGAATTCTAAAAGGCGTAATCATTTATGACCATCGTGGACGATCAGGAAACAAGGAAGTTATTAAAGCAGATTCGGGCCGGATGTACACCATTTTGAATGACCAATATTTAAAGTTGGAGTTATTTAATGGCTACAATTATAAAGAAGGCTCGAGTGGCAATTCTGATCTTTCAGGAAGGCAGGGGAGTGCTACCGATGAAACCTACAGCAGAACCGAATTCACCAAGTCACAGATAGTATTCGATCTATCTTCTTTTGGACTTAACCGCACCGATAAGAAATGGTTCCAAAGTAACCGTATTATGCGCAATATGAAGGAACTGCATAAGGATATGGATTCGGTGAATACGGTCATTAAAACTGAGCAAATAGCGATCTATGGCTCTGCCAGCAACTTGTATAATTATCACTTTAAAAAGGACTCTGTAACATGGCCAGATGATATCAAGCAGCTTAAAAGAAAGCGGGATTCAATAGCCGCTGTGAAAAAGGCATCAGAACCTTCAACACCTGTAGCTACCAATGTAACTACGTTGAGTTCAGCCAAACCTGATTCGATCCGAATTACTGACAAGCATAGAAGTGCTTCGGATAGCATTTACCAGTCTGCCTATACACTTTCTGAAATTAGTAATGCACTAAACCAGGTACGCATGGTCAAAGCTCAACTTCTTGCGCATAATACTAACATCAAATCGTATGAATTAGAACACAGGGCATTTGATATTCAATGGCACAAAATTCTTGCTCAAGCCATCGCGTGCATTGCCATGTTCCTTATTGGTGCACCCTTGGGGGCGATCATCAAAAAGGGAGGGCTGGGGGTTCCCGTTTTGATGTCAATATTATTTTTTATCCTCTTTTATGTGCTTTCCTTAATGGGAGAAAAGTGGGCCAAGCAAGCTGTATTTTCAGTTCCAGTAGGGATGTGGTTGGCGAACTTCATTCTGGTCTTAATCGGACTTATATTCCTGAAACAGGCCCGGGCAGATGCACGATTGTTCGATTCTGACTTCTATAATGTGATTTGGGATAAGCTAAAACGAAGGTTTCTAAAAACAGCCTAAAAATACCTTCCGGTTTGGTTTTATGAAGGTATTGGCATAATTTTGCGCGTTAAAAATTTAGAAAAGCTAAAAAATTAGAACAGATGTACCTCAATTCAGAAAAGAAGCAAGAATTGTTCAGCAAACATGGTTTTGCCAAGAAGAAGACTGACACAGGCTCTCCGGAGTCTCAAATCGCCCTTTTTACACACAGAATCAGCCACCTGACGGCCCATTTGAAGGATCAGAAAAAGGACTACTCAACCCAGCAAGGCCTCCTGAAATTAGTTGGTAAGCGAAAAAAACTCCTGAACTACCTTCAGAGTACCAATATCGAGAGATACCGCGCGGTGCTTAGCGATCTGGATCTTAGAAAATAAGAAATCAATCAATACCGAATAGGGAACCGAATCAGGGTTCCCTTTTCGTTTTTAAATTAACTAAGGAAAGGCTGTGAATTGTAGGTCTTTCCTAAAATCCTACCTTATGAAACCGAATATTATTACAAAATCATGTACGCTCCCCGATGGACGTAAAATCACTATTGAAACTGGTAAGCTGGCTCGTCAGGCCGATGGCGCTGTCGTTCTCCGCATGGGAGACACGATGTTACTGGCTACGGCAGTAGCTGCACAAACAGCTAAGGATGGTGTTGACTTTTTACCTATGTCTGTTGATTACCAGGAACGTTTTGCCTCAACAGGTAAGATTCCTGGTGGCTTCCTGAAGCGTGAAGGAAAACTGTCTGATTATGAAGTCCTGATTAGCCGGCTTGTGGATCGTGCCATACGTCCATTATTTCCAGATGACTATCATGCAGAAACACAAATTGCAATACAACTTATCTCGGGTGATCATAATGCATTGCCTGATGCGCTCGCTGCTTTCGCTGCATCTGCTGCCTTGGCAGTTTCCGATATTCCTTTTCAAGGACCAATTTCAGAGGTTAGGGTTATTAGGCTTGATGGTCAGTACATTATTAATCCTACTCTAGAGCAAAAAGAGAAGGCTGATTTAGATTTCATTGTTGCTGCCTCCATTGATAACATCTTGATGGTTGAAGGTGAGTGTAAAGAAATTAATGAAACTGACATGCTGGAAGCCCTTAAGTTGGCTCACGATGCCATCAAGGTCCAGTGTCAATTACAAATAGAACTTGCTGAGGCAACAGGAAAAACCCAGAAGCGTGTATATGAACATGAAGTAAAGGACGAAGCATTCAAAGCAGAACTCTTCAAGCTTCTTTACGACAAAGTTTACAACGTGGCTCGTCAGCAATTAGCTAACAAGCATACCAGATCAGAACTGTTCGGTAATATTGTAGATGAATACCTGGCTTCTCTTCCAGAAGATACTACGGTTAATAAAGACCTTGTTAAAAAGTATTATAAAGACATTCAAAAGGCAGCCTGCCGTAATTTAGTTCTTAATGAGAAGGTTCGTTTAGATGGTCGTAAAACCAATGAAATCAGACAGATATGGTCTGAAATTGATTACCTACCCGCTGCCCATGGTTCTTCTATTTTCACAAGAGGCGAAACCCAGTCATTGACAACAGTAACGTTGGGTACTAAGTTAGATGAGCAGATGATTGATGGCGCCATGTTTGATGGAACCAACAAGTTTATCCTACACTATAACTTCCCTGGATTTTCCACTGGCGAAGTAAAGCCTAACCGCGGTCCTGGCCGAAGAGAGGTAGGTCATGGAAACCTTGCTATGCGGGCATTGAAGCAAGTACTTCCTAATATGACTGAGAGTCCATACACTATTCGTGTTGTATCAGATATTCTGGAATCAAACGGTTCCTCATCCATGGCCACCGTTTGTGCAGGCTCATTGGCTTTGATGGATGCTGGTATCAAGATTTCCTCACCTGTATCGGGAATCGCTATGGGGATGATCTCAGATAGCTCAACAAAGAAATATGCAATTCTTTCCGATATCCTCGGAGACGAAGATCACCTGGGTGACATGGACTTTAAAGTAACTGGCACAGAGAAAGGAATTACGGCTTGCCAGATGGACCTTAAAGTAGACGGACTAACATACGATGTACTTAAGGAAGCTCTCGATCAAGCCAAGGAAGGTCGCCTTCATATTTTGAACGAGATGAAGAAAACAATTACTTCTCCTAAGCCTGATCTCAAGCCACACGCTCCAAGAGCGGTAACCATCACGATCGACAAAGACATGATTGGTGCGGTAATCGGACCTGGAGGAAAAGTAGTTCAGGAAATACAGAAGACGACTGGTGCCACCATCGTAATTGAAGAGGTTGGTAACAAAGGTATTGTTAACATCTTTGCTACAAATCAGGAAGTAATGGATGCTGCGGTGAAACGTGTAAAAGCGATTGTAGCAATACCAGAAGTTGATGCCGTTTATGATGGAGTTGTAAAATCAATCATGCCTTTTGGAGCATTCGTTGAATTTATGCCTGGAAAAGATGGTCTGTTACATATTTCAGAAATCAAGTGGGAACGCCTCGAAACTATGGAAGGAGTAATGGAAGTGGGCGAACTTGTTAAGGTAAAACTCGTTGAAGTGGATAAGAAAACTGGTAAATTCAGGTTATCCCGCAAGGTGTTGCTTCCTAAACCCCCAAGAAAAGAAGAAGCACCAAGTGCTTAAAATTATTATGAATTAATGTTTTTGGAACTAAATTTTCGTTTTTTCGTGTTTGATTTTAACGACCACTAAGTTCGATGAGACAGTTAAAGATTAGTAAGCAGATTACGAACCGCGAGAGCCAGTCGCTGGATAAGTATCTTCAGGAAATCGGTAAGGTGGACTTGCTCACACCCGATGAGGAAGTTGAACTCGCTAAGCGGATTAAGGAAGGAGATCAGATAGCCCTGGAGAAATTGACAAAAGCCAATTTACGCTTTGTCGTTTCAGTTGCTAAACAATATCAGAACCAGGGTTTGTCTTTAGGAGATCTTATCAATGAAGGAAATCTTGGTTTGATTAAAGCCGCTCAGCGCTTTGATGAAACTCGTGGATTTAAATTTATTTCCTATGCTGTGTGGTGGATTCGTCAATCCATTTTGCAGGCATTGGCCGAACAATCACGCATTGTTCGTCTGCCACTCAACCGGGTAGGTTCACTGAATAAAATCTCCAAAACGTTTTCCGAATTGGAACAGAAATTTGAACGCGAACCTTCACCTGAAGAATTAGCGGAAGTGCTCGAAGTTACTACTGCAGAAGTAGTAGATACCATGAAGATTTCGGGTCGTCATGTTTCCATGGATGCACCGTTTGTGCAGGGTGAGGAAAATAGTCTGTTGGATGTATTGGAAAACGACAGCGAAGAAACTCCAGACTCTGGGTTAATGACTGATTCGTTGCGCAGGGAAGTGCAACGCGCCTTGTCCACTTTAACACAACGCGAGTCTGATGTAATCACCCTATACTTTGGTCTTAATGGCGAACATGCGATGACCCTCGAAGTGATTGGTGAGAAGTTTAACCTGACCCGCGAACGCGTGCGTCAGATTAAGGAAAAGGCTATTCGCAGGTTACGTCATACATCAAGAAGCAAGGCCCTTAAGCCTTACCTCGGTTAATAATGTTCATTTAAAGATTTAAATAGGGGTCTCAAGTGATTGAGACCCTTTTTGTTAACAAATTCAACTTATAGAGATTAGAGCGATGGAAAATGTAAAAGTGTTGATAATTGGGTCTGGTCCGGCTGGCTATACCGCAGCTATTTATGCGGCCAGGGCAGGTCTTACCCCGGTGCTTTATACAGGTGGTCAACCTGGCGGTCAGCTTACAACGACCAATGATGTCGAGAATTTTCCGGGTTATCCCGAAGGAATAAATGGCCCGCAAATGATGATGGATTTGCAAAAGCAAGCCGAACGCTTTGGTACAAAAGTTAACTACGGACTTATAACCTCAGTAGACTTTTCAACCTACCCATTGAAGGTTACAGTAGATGAAAAGGATACTCTATTAGCAGAAACTGTAATTGTCGCAACCGGTGCCTCTGCAAAATACCTGGGCATTCCTTCAGAGGAAAAATATGCAAACCGTGGTGTCTCTGCCTGTGCTGTGTGCGATGGTTATTTTTATCGCGGTAAAGAAGTAGCCGTTGTAGGTGCT
>DAOOCD010000240.1:0-5470 GCA_035408225.1 Cyclobacteriaceae bacterium
CCAGGTGCAGACAATCTAAATCAGCCTCCTGAAATTCCAAGGCTACCTCAACCGGGTCTTCCCGATATATTTTCTTCTTTTTATAATCGCCCTGGGTCAGCCGAACACACTTTCCATCGATAATATCAATTGCAGGAATGATACGCATTGTATAGACTATTTGTCGCGATTTACGATATATTTAAAAAGCTAAGTAATACTTTTTCTCCTTCGGTAGCTGATTTCTCTGGATGGAATTGTACTGCGTAGAAGTTGTCTTTTTTCATAGCCGAACTAAAGGGCATGATATATTCCGTGATGGCAGAAGTGTGGGAGTTGACAGGTACATAATAACTGTGCACAAAGTAAACAAACTGATCGTTCAGTGTGGGATCGATCCAACTATTTGATAATGTAAGTGAATTCCAACCCATGTGGGGCACTTTTTCCTTGTTTTTCGGGGTAAAGAGTTTCACGGTTTCGTCAAATATCCCCAGGCAATGAGTATCGTTTTCTTCAGAGTGAGCGCACATCAATTGCATACCAAGACAAATACCGAGAACTGGTTGTTTCAATTCTCTGATGACTTTATCCAGGTTATGGCCCTTAAGGTAAGCCATGGTAGTGCTGGCTTCGCCTACACCTGGAAAAATTACTTTGTCAGCCTTTCTGATTTCTTCGTGATTGTCGGTAATCACAAAATCAATATTTAGTCGCTCCAAAGCAAAAGCCACGGATCGGATGTTTCCCGCATTATATTTGATGACCGCAACCATTTTTAAATTACGAAGTACGATTTACGAAGTACGAATTTTAAAGCGAGTTACAATTTTTTACTTGAATCCTGTTTAGCTCTGGACGTTTTGATCGACTGGACTGTTATTGCCAATAGCTCATTTGCCTCTTTTATGAGTGTTTTATTCTCTTGTGAATTTTCTTGATTGAAATGATCAAGTAATTCAAGGAAGAAAATAGATTCATCCAGCTCCTCTTCAACAATTTTTAGCTTATTGATAAAATCGACAGTGGATTTAGCTCTGCAAGCAGCACGATAATTCGCCCCAGGAGAACTTGAGGCCCTGATTAACTGGTTCGAATAAGGAGTGTTAATCAGGGTCTTAGGTAATTTTTGTAAATACAAAGCCGCATTTATCGCAAACTTCTTAAATCGTTCCTTAAGTAACTCAACACTCATAGCTTATTTCCAATTCGTCATTCGTACTTCGCTATTCTTAATTTTTAAAGTGTTCCTTTTGTACTGGGTAGCTGATCATTAAATGGATCTTTACGTACCGCCATCTTAATTGATTTTGCGAACGCCTTAAAGATTGCTTCAATTTTATGATGTTCGTTCGTGCCTTCTGCTTTGATATTGAGATTACATTTTGATGTATCAGTAAAAGACTTGAAGAAGTGGAAAAACATTTCGGTGGGCATTTCGCCAATCTTTTCTCTTTTGAATTCCGTTTCCCAAACTAACCACGGCCGACCGCCAAAATCAATTGCTGCTTGTGCCAGACAATCATCCATAGGCAGACAAAATCCGTAGCGTTCAATGCCTTTTTTGTCACCGAGTGCCTTGTGGAATGCTTCGCCTAATGCCAACGCTGTGTCTTCAATAGTATGGTGTTCATCGATATGAAGATCTCCTTTGACCTGAATCTCCAAATCAATCAAACCATGTCTTGCCAGCTGATCCAGCATGTGATCAAAAAAACCTAGTCCGGTCTTTATGTTAGATTTACCTGTTCCCGTCAAATTTACTGAGATGAGAATGTCTGTCTCTTTTGTAGTTCTTTGAACTGTTGCTGTGCGTTTAGGCAGTACGGCTTCATAGATTCCCTTCCAATCTGATGTAAGGGAGGCACAAACTCCGTCAAGTTTTTTTTCAACCAGTTTCTCCTTCAAACTTCCATCGTTAAAAAGAATTCCCCGGGCTCCTAAATTCTTTGCTAGTTCTATATCCGTAAGCCGGTCGCCAATAACGAATGAATTCTTCAGATCGTAGTCGGCTGAGAAGTATTGAGTAAGCATTCCTATGCCGGGTTTACGAGTGGGCTTGTTTTCATGGGGGAGGGAGCCATCGACATGAATGCCTTTGAAATGAATCCCTTCACCCGCCAGGGTTTTGATGATCATGTTTTGCACTGGCCAGAAAGTTTCTTCCGGAAAACTTTTTGTACCTAAGCCATCCTGATTAGTCACCATCACCAATTCATAATCCGTTTCGCGCGCAATTTTACCAAGCCAGGTAAAAACCCCGGGAATAAAAATCAATTCATCCAGGCTGTCAATTTGTGGGTCTTCCGGTGGTTCAACGATCATGGTTCCATCGCGGTCGATGAAGAGTACTTTTTTCATAACGCTTTAAGTTCTTTTAGTAACGTTTGGTTCTCGGTGGGTGTTCCAACGGTGATACGCAGGCAATCGTCACATAAGATCACATTGGATCGGTCTCTCACGATAATGCCACGACTTACCAGGTGTTGATAGACACTGCGCGCCTCTGAAATTTTCACTAAGAGAAAGTTAGCATCCGAAGGGTATACTTTGCTAACTGATTTGATCTGTGTGAGTTCTTTTTCCATTCGCTTACGTTCAGCGATTATTTCTTTCACCCACTCATTCTTTTGTTGAATCTTCTGCAATCCAGCTTCAGCTGCCTGTTGTGAAAGTAAGCTGATGTTATAGGGTGGTTTAATCTTATTCAGGATTCCGATAACCTCAGAACTTGCAAAGCACATCCCCAACCGGATCGCTGCCAGCCCCCAGGCTTTTGATAAGGTTTGTAATACTACCAGGTTGGGATATTGATTTAAGAGTGGCAGAAAGCCTGTATAATCTGTAAAATCAATATATGCTTCATCTACAATAACCAGTCCGGTAAAACCACTGATAACTTGTTTCACTTTTTCAAAGGAAAGAAGATTGCCAGATGGATTATTAGGACTGCATAAAAAAATCAATTTTGTGCTGACATCAACTTCGTGTAGGATTGCTGTAACATCTAGATCAAAGTCAGGTGTGAGTTTAACTGTCTTGATGGCAACGTTATTGATTTCCGCACTTACAGTATACATACCATAGGTAGGCTGTGGGATCAGCACACTGTCAACTCCAGGTTCGCAAAAAGCACGAATGAGTAAATCAATGGCTTCGTCACTGCCATTGCCTAAAAAGATTTTATCAGAGTGGATGCTTTTAATCTCAGAGATTCTTTGCTTGACTTTGACTTGGTGCGGATCGGGATAACGATTGTACTGGGATTCCGGGTAGGGGTTTTCGTTTGCATCCAGATACACGGAAGCACTTCCCTGAAATTCATCGCGGGCAGATGAATACGGCTTCAGTTTCATTACGTTCTTACGAACAAGTTTTTCTAATTCAAACATAAATTAATTTCTTCTAACCCGCACGGCTTCAGCATGACCTTTCAGTTGTTCCGCTTCAGCCATCTCTTCTACAATCGGACCTAGTATATCAAGTCCGGACTTTGAGATTTTTTGTACGGTAATGTATTTCATAAAACTTTCGAGCGACACGCCACCAAAGGCTTTGGCAAACCCATTGGTTGGCAGTGTGTGATTGGTACCAGAAGCATAATCGCCTGCGGCCTCTGGTGTATAAGGTCCGAGAAAGATGGAACCGGCATTCACAATTTGATCCACCAGTTGATCGCAATCTTTTGTGTTGATAATCAGGTGTTCTGGAGCAAATTCATTTACAAAGTCAATTAAATCTTTATTGGTGTCAAAAACCAAAGACAAACTATTGCTCAAGGCTTCTTTTGCAAGCTCTTTTCTCGGTAATGCTTCCAGTTGCTTTTCGATTTCTTTTGAAATCCGGGCTACCATGTCTGCGTGTGTAGTGGCGAGCACCACTTGGCTATCAGCCCCATGTTCCGCTTGCGAAAGTAAGTCAGCGGCAACAAAGGCTGGCTCCGCATTCTCATCGGCAATCACCAATACCTCCGATGGGCCAGCTGGCATATCAATGGCAATGCCCTCCTGACTGATCAGTTGTTTTGCTTTCGTAACATACTGATTGCCGGGTCCGAAAATCTTGCTAACGGAGGGAATCGTCTCCGTACCAAACGCCATGGCTGCGATGGCCTGTGCGCCACCTACTTTGTAAATCTTCTTTACACCCGTAAGTTGTGCTGCAAATAATATTGCGGGGTTAATCTTTCCGTTTCTATCCGGTGGGGAGCAAAGGATTACTTCTTCGCACCCTGCTAATCGAGCTGGCACACCAAGCATTAATACCGTTGAGAAAAGTGGTGCCGAACCTCCCGGAATGTAAATGCCAACTTTCTGGATAGCAGTGGCTTTACGCCAGCAGGTAACACCTGGCATAGTTTCTATTTTTTCACTGGCGCGTCTTTGTGCTGCGTGAAATACTTCAATGTTTTTTGCGGCAGCGAGTATGGATGTTTTTAGTGAGGAAGGGATGCTGGTTAGTGCTTCCGAGACCTCTTGATCCGAGACTTGTAATACATCTATCTGAACTTTATCAAACTGTAACGTGAGTTCTCTTAAAGCTTCATCGCCCGATTTTCTTACCCGATTAATGATATTCTTTACAGAACCTTCCAGAAAGTCCAATTCAATTTGTGGACGTTCGCATAAGGCAGGCCATTGAGATTTGGGAGGATTGTTAATGGTTTTCATGCAATCAACTGGTTAGGCAATCATTTTTTCAATTGGGATCACTAGGATTCCTTCAGCTCCAAATGATTTCAAGAGCCCGATTTTCTCCCAGAAATCATTTTCATTCACTACCGAGTGCAGCGATGACCAGCCTGGCCGGCCTAATGGCATAATGGTAGGACTCTTCATGCCCGGAATAACACTGGTTATCTTTTCAATGGCTTCGTTGGGACAGTTCAGCAAGATATACTTGTTGTTCTTTGCAGATTGCACCGCCTGAATGCGGAATAACAACTGATCGAGCAAAGCCTGCTTTTCTTTTTCAAGATTGGGTGTGGCAATCAATACAGCTTCGGATTGAAGCACTACTTCTACTTCTTTCAAACCGTTACTCAAGAGTGTGCTACCCGTACTTACAATATCACAGATGGCATCAGCCAGTCCGATACCCGGAGCTATTTCTACCGAACCACTGATCTCATGAATGCCCGCTTCAATATTATTTTTAGCCAGAAATTGTTTTACAATAACAGGGTAGGAGGTGGCGATGTTCTTTCCCTTCAGGTAGGAGATTCCTGTATAATTTTCGGAACGAGGAACTGCAATTGATAACCGGCACTTGGCGAAGTCGAGCCGTTTGATTAGTTCGTTGTGTTTTTCCTTTTCAATCCACACGTTTTCACCCACAATGCCTGCATCTGCTACCTTATCCTCTACGTATTGAGGGATATCATCATCGCGAAGGAATAATAACTCTACGGGAAAATTGCGGGCTTGCGCTTTCAACTGATCGCGACCATTGCTGAATTGAAGTCCACTTTCCTTCAGTAGTTTCAATGAAT
>DAOOCD010000241.1:0-5422 GCA_035408225.1 Cyclobacteriaceae bacterium
GGTTTGGTTTTCATAAGGTATCTCAGGCCAAGTTGGCTGTTGTTAAACGAATTAAAGAATTTGTATCCGGTGGAGGATTTCTCTTCGCGATGTGCTCGGCAACGGATACCTATGATATTGCTTTGGCTGCTGAAGGAGTAGACATTTGCGAGCGTATGTACGATGGCGATGCGGCCGATCCCCAGGCGCAGGAAAAACTTAACTTTGATAATACATTTGCCTTCACCGACTTTCGGTTGTCACGCGATCCTTATCAATATGAATTCTCAGACATCGATAACAATTTCCCGGATCGTGGACTGAGACAGGACAATGACTACTTCTCTATTTTTCAGTTCTCCGCTAAGTGGGATCCCATCCCTACCATGCTAACCCAAAATCATACCCGGGTTATCAAAGGATTTTATGGACAAACAACAGGCTTTAAAAAGCGATTGATAAAACCTGATGTGGTGGTTATGGGTGAAACGAGCGAGATCAAAGAAGCTAAATACCTGCACGGAGTTTATGGCAAGGGATTCTGGACTTTCTACGGTGGTCATGATCCCGAAGATTATCAACATACCGTGGGCGAAGAACCGACTGACCTCCACCTGCATCCTAATTCACCGGGTTTCCGACTGATCTTAAATAATATTCTTTTCCCGGCAGCGAAGAAGAAAAAGCAGAAGACCTGATACCGCTACCTTAGCGAACTTAATCAGTACGTGACCATTAACCCGGGGCTGACGATTGAAAATGAAGCAATTGAATTTTGGTTCTGAAAGTAAGTCTTTCTTCATTTTCAATGTCAGGGTTAATCCTGACAATCCTGACGCTTGCTGTCAGGATTCGTCATTTATTTAAGCTCAATCTAATATCTAATGACAATTCCGGGATTAATGTATCCGGTCACCCCGTACCTCAAGATTTTTTACAATCTCTGCTTCTTCCGACAAGATCTCCCGCCAGCGCATTTCAACCTCGGCTTCATCCATATATTCTTTAGCTAGCGAGAGGAAGTTTTTATAGTGCCCCGCCTCTGACACCATTAATTCATAATAAAATTTACTGAGTTCAGCATCTCCAATCTCTTTCCATAGCAAACGAAACCGTTCGCAACTTCGGGCTTCAATAAGCGCATTCATCAGAAGCTTTTCTACTAATTGCTGGTTACGATTGCCGCCTTTCTTTACAATTTTTTGCAGTTGTTCTACATATTCGTCCTTTCGCTGAAAGCCTAACTGGTAGCCTCGCTTCTTAAGTTGTTCGAGTACCCGCTCAAAATGACTCCACTCTTCAGCTACAACAGGCGTAAGAGCCTCCACCAGGTTAATTTTCTCGGGGTAACTTATGATTAATGAAATGCAGGAAGATGCTGCTTTCTGCTCGCAGTAAGCATGATCTACAAGGATATCTTCTATGTTTTTTTCTGCGATATTAATCCAGCGCGGATCGGTGGGCAACTCAAGTCCCAATACGTGCTTTTCCATCAATCAAAAAGAATTAAATCAAATCCAAAGTCCAGAATACTTACTTGCCCGCGATAGCCCGGTGTAGGTAAATACCCCGTTCCGGTAATGATTTGCAGAAGGTTGGAGTACTTAACAAAGAATCTTCCCCGATTCAATTTGCCATTAAAGAACACATCAACCAGTGGATAAGCAGGATTGACAAATTTATCCTGCACATAGAATTGCTGAATGGCCGGAGAGTAACCCAATGCCGTGTAATCCGAGCGCCAGTGAGCATCAATGCCAACCTGAACCTGGATATTTCCTTTAAAGAGCGAATTCTCATAAGCCAGCTGGGCATTGATAAACCATTGTGGAACGCGCACGGCCCGATCATCATTCTGAAGAAGCTGAGTGTACAAAACTTGTGGTCTGAAATATACATGACGTAAGAAGCGCACAGACATTCTTACTTCCGGAGTTAATAACTGTTGATTACCGGAGGACTGTACTGCTATTACTTCCTGCTCGCCTGATACACTATTTTGTTTGTAATAAATGTTATTCGTAATAGAAGTATACGTAATGCCTGGTGAAAAATTAAATCCACCTGCCCGTGTTTTAATAAATCCTGACAATTGATTAAAGAATGGATCTGAAAAATCGTTGACCCATGAATTATGACTACCCCGATAGGCAAGTGGCAAAAAAGCTGGCTTTGTTAAGGAACTTATACCCGAAGCATCCAGCCAGGGAGTAGTCAGGTTGGCATTAAGCTTATAATTACCGCCCAGTAAATATTCAGCTTTACCCGATAACTCCGCCAGTGTATCAAACCTAAAGGCGATCTGGCCACCCAGGTAATTCTCGATGCCATCGTTTTTAAACGATAATTGAGTTTCATCTACATACTTGTTAAAGGTGCTGTAAGACCTCATCTTATAATAAAAGCTATAGAATAAGAAAGCGGCATTTCCTTTCATGCCTACTTCATTGACAATCGTTTTAAACCGGATTCCATCCTGAACATCATCGGTATTAACAATATCTGGCGTTGTGTATTTGAAGTACTCATTATAGTTGGGTTCCTCACTGCGAACATCAAAGAAGTAATTCTCCTGTTTAATTAAATCCAATTTATGATATACCTGCAGCGGAGAAGCTAACTGATATTGATGAAAAATATGAAGCGCGATTCTTTTTTCTTCCGTCTTGGCCGCCATTAAATAAGGTTGCACATTATCATCATAATATCCATTGATCGTAGTATCCCTCACCAGGTAAATACCTCCATTTTCATTTACCCGATGTCGTATTCGTCTGTAGCTACCCGAAAGAAAGTATCGTTTGTTCTCGGATCGATAGGAAGAGTAGAGATCATAGTATTGACTGATCGTTTGCCGGTCGCCTTTTCCGTTGCGCTGAATTTGCTTATCCACCAGAATGGGACGATAGTTAAAACCAAAATTCCAGCGGGGATTGATATTCCGGCTAAACTCTATGCGCGACATTGCCCGGCCCTCTCCTCCCCACACCAAAAAGATTCGTGTATAGGGTGACTTGGTATCAAAAATTCGCGGCTCTTCGGTTTCATAAAAGGGATAATATGTTTGATACCCGGGGCTTGCTCCAACCGTTAACGGAGCCATAGGAAAAATCGGATTGAGTGCAGTTCCGACATTCCCCAGGTCGTGATAAAAATTATTAAAGCCCTGGATATATGTCCAGCGATGATAGTTACTTAATGTGGTGTCCAGTGGCTGATAATCAACCTTGTTCTGGAAAATATTATTTTCTGTTATCCACTTTGTCGTTTTTGGACCATACACATTCTTTGTGGAATCATCTACAATCTGTGAGCCACGACCCGTGCGGACAGGTGGTGTTATGGGTTTCCGCACCGTATCAGCATTTTCAACACGCTTCTGACTAAAGGAAGATAAACTTCCCATCATGAATACAACTACTATCAAATGATTTTTTAGAAGCACGCGCAAAAGTAACTGTGAATTGGAAAAGAACATCCGATTTTTCAAGCCTGGGGAACTTCCTTTAGTTTTTCTTCAATTAAATGGCAAATCATCTCATCAAAATCTGATCCATTTTTAGTGAATGTGGCCTGAATGGGAATATAAAACCAGTTTTTCTTTTTCACCACGTCAAATAATGAACTCCCAATCAACTTCACCATATCTTTTTCTGTGGTTAAAATTGAACCTGCATTACAAAGATCAGCCGTTTGATGGATACTTTCGATCTCTGCCGCTGTATAGGAATGATGATCTGGGAACTTGAAATGCCTGTGTATTTTATATCGCTTCCCGACTTCTTTTTCCAGTGGACCATTCTTTGCAATCCCTGAAACCAATACCACATCCAGACTAACCGGGTGGTTATGACCAATAGCAACCGGTGATTGATAACTCATACTGGAAAAGAAAACGGGTTTGTTGCCAACCAGATTATGCAACTCATGGCGAATCTTTTCTTCGTTTCCTGCCTCCAGTTCAGGACATTTAGTAACCACGACAGTATGTGCCCGTGAAGCCCCTGCACGAGCTTCCCGCAACCGGCCGAGAGGCATAAGAAAATCTTTGTAAAAAGGTTTTTCGTAATCTGTAACCAGAATGGAAAATTGTGGAACAACCGCACGATGTTGAAATGCATCGTCCATCAAAATAACCTGAACATCCGGTCGCTCATTTAAAATTGATGGAATAGCCAAAGCCCGTTCTTCTCCAACGGCCACAGCAATCTTATCACCAAATTTTCTCTGCAATTGATATGGCTCATCTCCGATCGTCTGAGCATCATCTTTCCTGGTTGCGATGTGAAATCCTTTGGTCTTTCGGCCATATCCACGACTTAATGTTGCTATTTTATATCGTTCACTGAGTAATCTGATCAGGTACTCTATCATGGGCGTCTTGCCAGAACCACCGACATTCATATTACCAACGCTGATTACCACTGACTCAAACTGAAATGATTTTTTATGGCCTATGTCATAGAGGTGGTTTCGAAGCCTTGTAACAATATTGTAAAGGCCGGCAAAAGGCAATAAAAGGTACTTTAAAAAGGGCATAAAGCAGTGCCGTGTTCTTTCGCTATTTTTGATCAAAAGTACATAATCGATGGCTACTAGAACGATAAATAATATAATCGAAAGTCTGGAAAGGTTGGCACCCCGAGTCTACCAGGAAGAGTATGATAACAGCGGCCTGCTCACAGGCAATCCAACTGAAGAAGTTAAAGGCATTTTGATTACGCTGGACTGCACTGAAGATGTGGTAGAAGAGGCCTTGGCAAAATCATGCAATCTCATCGTGGCCCATCACCCTATTCTATTTAAAGGTATCAAGAAGCTTACGGGCCAAACGTATGTTGAAAGGGTATTAATAAAAGCGATTCAAAACAACATTGCCATTTACGCAGTACATACGAATCTGGACAATGTTATTAATGGTGTGAATAAAAAAATTGCTGAGCGAATCGGACTGAAAAATCTTCAGATTCTATTGCCCAAAAAGAATACGCTCATGAAGTTGGTCACCTTCATTCCCAAAGAGCATAAGGAAACGGTACTAGCAAGCCTGCACGAAGCTGGAGCCGGACAGATCGGTAATTACAAAAACTGCAGCTTCACCGTTGAAGGTGAAGGCGCCTTTTTGCCAGCGGATCATGCCAATCCATTTAAAGGATCAAAAGGAGTTTTGGAAAAAACTGATGAGGATCGGGTGGAAGTTATTTTTCCAACTTTCCTTCGGGGAAAAGTACTTAGCGCCTTACAGGATAGTCATCCCTACGAAGAAGTGGCTTACTATCTGACAAGCCTCGAAAACGAAAATCAGGAAGTTGGTGCGGGCATAATCGGAGAACTCGCGATCCCCGAAGAACCGATAGCCTTTTTACAAAGAGTGAAATTTAATATGAATACAGCCTGCATCAGGCATACCAGGGTTAGCAGTAACAAAGTAATAAAAGTAGCG
>DAOOCD010000242.1:0-5415 GCA_035408225.1 Cyclobacteriaceae bacterium
TATTCTCATTGGCGGGTCCATTGCTGCAATCAGCTTACTTGCTTTAACTGCCTTGGGAGAAATCAGTCAGTTTACGGGAATTAGTTTATTAGCCATCGCAATTATAGTGGCACTAACACTCGATCTTTCCATCAACATCAGCTTTAATCCTACCCGATCGATTATTGCAGATGTAACACCCGAGGGTGAAAAGAGAACCAAAGGTTACACCTGGATGCAAACAATCTCAGGCATGTTTGGTGTAATGGCCTATGCGATCGGTGCTTACTTTGGTAACTATTCTCTTATCTACTTCGGGATTCTACTCGTTTTTTTGTTCTCCATTATTCCACCATTCTTTATCACTGAACCCCGGTTAATAAGTTCGACCGATTCACTTGAAAATCAAAACTCAACTACTAAATCGCAACAAGGTCAGCTGTATCGGATCTATCTGGCACATGGCTTTTGTTGGCTCGGTATACAAACCATGTTTGTTTATATGTTCTTCTACGTAAAGGAAAGCATGGGCATTGCCTCGGATGCAGAAGCTGGTCAGGTGGTATCGCTTTCATTTCTTGTTTTGAATACCGTGGGCTTCATTCTGCCAGCTACCGTATTGGAACCACTGGCAAAGAAAATCGGACGCGTAAAAGTTCATGTAGTAGCCATAGGCCTGATGGCCGTTGGGTATTTTCTGATAACTTTATTTGGGTCGAGCATAACACTTGTTTATGTATTTATGGCTGTTGCCGGTATTGGGTGGGCGGCAACGGTTAGTCTGCCGTTTGCTATTATGACGGAGAAGGTTGATAAAGCTAAAATGGGTTTGTTCATGGGAATATTCAATCTATCGGTGGTAATTCCACAGTTGATAGTAAGCCTTGGCTTTGGCAGCTATATACAGCACGCAGAAAACAAAAATGTTATCTTTATTATCTGCACGGTTTGCCTTGCCATTTCTACCTTTCTCTGGAGTCTAGTAAAGGAACATGCAGTTATAATGGAATCAACAGAAACTCAATCCCAAACTTCGCACTAATACCATGAAGCCACATAAACCCCAACTTAGCTTTTGGCAAATCTGGAACATGAGTTTTGGATTTTTAGGAATTCAATTTGGCTTCGCCCTGCAGAATGCAAACACAAGCCGGATTTTTGAAACGCTCGGAGCGGATACTGCTAATCTGGCTTTATATTGGCTGGCTGCCCCACTCACAGGTTTAATCGTCCAACCTGTTATAGGCTATTACAGTGATAGAACCTGGCATCCTAAATGGGGTCGTAGAAGACCTTTTTTTGCTGTAGGTGCTCTCCTTGCATCATTTGCACTTTGCATTATGCCTAATTCTCCCACACTATGGATGGCCGTAGGCGTACTTTGGATTATGGATGCATCCATCAACATTAGCATGGAACCTTTCAGGGCCTTCGTGGGAGATATGCTTCCCCCTTCACAACGCACCACGGGTTTTGCTATGCAAAGTTTTTTTATTGGTGTGGGGGCAATCGTTGCTTCCTTTCTTCCCGCAATTTTCAAAAATTGGTTTGGTATCTCCAACGTTTCTGCTGAAGCTGGAACATTACCTGATTCAATCCGCTATAGCTATTACATTGGAGCTTTCATGCTTTTGGTAACCGTTATGTGGACAGTTTTCTCAACCAAAGAATATCCACCTACCGAACTTGGAGAAGAGAAACTTCGCAATCGGGAATTCAAAAAGATTGAAAACGAGAGCGAACATCAGTCGGCATTTTTCCGAAAGGCTATAATCTTTATTATCCTGGGATTAATAATTTCCATCGTTGTCTATTTGGCTAAACTTGAAAAAGAACTCTTCGTTTTAGGTTTTGGATTAATCATGTTTGGAATCTTTCATGCGATCGCGGCTTCGTTCATAAAGCAAGGCAAAGCCTATCTCGGTTTGGTACATATAGTAAAAGATTTCAATACGATGCCCAAGACAATGATCCAATTGGCTTATGTACAATTCTTTTCGTGGTTTGCTCTTTTTGCAATGTGGATCTATACTACCAGTGCTGTAACAAGCTATATCTTCAATTCATCAGACCCTACCACACAAGCTTATAACGATGGAGCTGACCTGGTAAGTAGTCTTTTTGGAGTATATAATGGGATTGCTGCAGTAGCGGCTCTTTTCTTACCTATCATAGCCAAATACACAAGTCGCAGAATGACTCACTTCATTGCTTTACTCTGCGGAAGCGTTGGGTTAATTTCATTTTACTTTATTTCTGATCCGTTCTGGCTCTGGTTCTCCATGATTGGTGTTGGTATTGCCTGGGCAAGCATCTTATCTATTCCTTATGCGATGCTCTCTGGTTCCTTACCGGCCGAAAAAATGGGTTACTACATGGGTGTCTTCAATTTCTTTATTGTGATTCCACAGATTATTGCCGGAACCATACTGGGTGTAATGCTCACTCATTTCTTCAATGGTGAATCGATTTATATTTTAGTGAGTGGTGGTGTCTCGATGGGAATTGCCGCATTGCTAAGTTTGAATGTTGACGACCATGACGAAGTAATCATAAAGAATTAATACGCATGAGTAGATTTCTTAGTCTTGCATCTTTTCTCATTTGCCTCACCAGTTATGGCCAGGATTATAGTGTGTTAAGAGAGCGAATTGACGCGCTCAGAAAAATTAAACCGGATTCCACCGGCCGACTTGAACTAGATGCCTGGTGGTCGTCTTTAAAATCTGCACAGCAAATACCCTTGGTAGCAGAAGACTCGGTTTACTTTTTTTACAGAGGACCTGGTAAAACGGTAGAATGGATGGGTGACTTCAACGGCTGGGGCTACAAAAAAGACTTTGAAAATAAAGGAAAGAAAATATCCGGTACTGATCTCTGGTTTCTCAAATGCTCCTTTCCAAAAGATGCGCGGCTAGACTATAAAATTCTTATTGATGGCAATACTTCAATCTTAGATCCTGAAAATAGTCACCAGCAATGGTCGGGGGTTGGCGGTGGTAGCCCTAACTCAGAACTGCGCATGTCTGCGTGGCAAGAAGACCCCGCCCTTATTGAAAGAGAAAACGTACCAAAAGGAATAGTAAAGCGCGATTTCCTTTTTTACAGTTCAATTCTTGGCTATCAGATTACCTATTCTGTTTATCTCCCCTATCAATATGATAAAATGGAAAAGCTGCCAGTTGTGTATGTTACTGATGGCTATGAATACCTCCACCCTCAAATGGGAAAAATGATTACCGTGTTGAATAACCTTACCTATGAGAAGAAAATTAAACCCTTACTTGGAGTATTTGTCGACAATCGCGAGCCTGTGAATCGCGCAAATAACCGAAGGATGAGTGAGTTGGCAATGAATACCAAATACCTCGACTTTTTTGTAAACGAGTTAATCCCACATATTGAACTTACCTATTCTGTAATCAGTGATGCAAAGAACCGGGCCATTATCGGCACCTCCATGGGCGGTCTCACGGCTACCTATTTTGCGTTTACAAGACCTGATATTTTTGGCCTGGTTGGTATTCAATCGCCAGCCTTTTACACCAAGCCTCAGATTTATTCCCTGTGCTCAAATCCAGCCGATCCTCAAATGAAAATATCCATGACCTCCGGATTGATCAACGATACAAGTGCCGAAAGTCGTAAAATGAAAGGTGTACTTGAAACCAGTAGTTGCGAGTATCATTATCGGGAAGTGAACGAAGGGCACTCATGGGGAAACTGGAGCCGATTAATTGACGATATTCTTATAGATCTTTTCCCAGCCCAAAAATAAAAAGCTATTCTAACATTTAGATTTTATGAGAATTGCCTCAACAGATGGTTATTTATTAAATTGAGGCACTGATTTTGTTTTACCCCAAATATGAAGCTACGATTACTACTGTTTATCATTTCTTCTGTTGTCTTGTTGGACTCCTGTAGTTCAGGAAAAAAGGCCTTGCAGAAAGGCAATTACTATGATGCCGTGTTGCAGGCTGTTAACAGGTTGCGCCAAAATCCGGATCACAAAAAGTCCATAGAAGTATTAAGAACGAGCTATCAGATGGCCATCGAATACCTGGAAACGGATGCTCAAAATCAAATTGCTTCCAATGCCAACTTCAAATGGAAAAATGCCGTCCAGGATTATGAGAACATCAATTATTTATACGAGCAAATCCGTACCTCTCCTGGTGCGCTGAAGGTAATTCCAAAGCCGGTTAATAAATACAAGGAACTAACCGAAGTAAAAAGTAAAGCCGCAGAAGAATCGTATGAAGCCGGCATTCAATCCATGATGAAAGATACCAGGGATGATGCCAAGCGTGCTTATTTTCTTTTTGTTGAAGCCAATGCCTTGTCGCCAGGGTATCGCGAGTCTATTGAAATGATGGAACAATCTAAGTTCAATGCTACCATCAAGGTGATTGTGGAACCTTCAATTCAAAATTATTATGATTGGAATTTTGAACCCGTGGTCTTTGGAGTTAACCCCAGTCAATTTGTGAAATTCTATACACCACGCCAGGCCCAGGATGCTGGGTTGACTAAGGTTGATCAGTTTGTGAGATTAGTAGTCAATGGGTATTCAGAAAACAAACCCACCATTACCAAAAGAGTAGAAAACCACAAAGACAGTGTAAAAGTGGGTGAAAAAACTGTCAATAATGTGAAGGTTCCTGTCTATGAAAAAGTGAGCGGTTCCAGTACGATCTTTGAAAAGCAAATTACTTCCCGCGGTTCTATTACGCTATTTATAAAAGATGCTGCCACCAACGTTGAACTTAGAAATTCTGATCTGATAAGCGAGGAACGGTGGTCTGATCGTTGGGCAACCTGCACAGGAGACCAACGGGCCATTCCTGCGGGCATCAAAAAGTTGTGTGGCGTAAAGGAACCCTATATGGCTCGCGATTTCCTGATCTTGCAGACCAAAAAAGAACTTGATAATAAGCTGGCCAGCGCCCTGTCGTCCTTTTACGGAGGGTATTAATGTCATACACCTGACGATTGCTTATTTAGGCAAAACTATTTGTTGGGCATACGAGTTAATGATAATATGAAAGTATTAAACCTGTCACTTTTAATCTGTTTGGGATCTATAATAGCTCACGCACAGACCTCAACAAAAAAGCCTATGAAGGAAATTGAAGTTGCCACGCTTGGCTCGGGATGCTTTTGGTGCACCGAAGCCTTTTTTTTAAGAGTTAAGGGTATTGAATCCGTAGTTTCAGGATATTCCGGGGGTAAGGTTAAAAATCCGACCTATCGGGAAGTTTGTAGCGGCCTTACGGGACATGCCGAGGTCATCCAGGTGAAGTTTGACCCTGCCTTAATCAGCTATTCTGAAGTACTTGAAATCTTCTGGAATACCCATGATCCTACAACGCTAAATAAGCAAGGAGCCGATGAGGGTACTCAATATCGCTCCGTGGTATTTTATCATTCTGA
>DAOOCD010000243.1:0-5365 GCA_035408225.1 Cyclobacteriaceae bacterium
GATGGCAAAAAGGTAAGTGCCTATATTTTGGTGGAAGACTTAAATTCCGGTGAACTAATCGCTGCTAATAAAAGTAATTCGCTTACCGGTCAATACCTGGTGGTGTTGCCTGCAGGCCGAACCTATAGCGTGTCGGCAAACAAAGAAGGGTACTTTTTTTATTCACAAAGCTTTGAAGTTCCTAAGACAGCACGCTTTCAGGAAATAAAAAAAGACATTGAACTTAAACCCATCGAGAAAGGAGCGAAGGTGGTTCTCAACAACATCTTCTTTGAAACCGGAAAAGCCACGCTTACCTCACAAAGCCGGTTAGAATTGGAAAAAGCAATTGAGTTACTCCGTGTAAATCCCTCCATGGTGATTGAAATTGGAGGTCATACCGACAATGTGGGCGATGATGGGTACAACATGAAACTTTCGCACGACCGCGCCAAATCAGTACGTGAATACCTCGTGAATGGTGGAATAAATTCTGAGCGGGTTCAAGCCAAAGGCTATGGCGAATTGAACCCGGTTGCGACCAATGATACGGAAGACGGACGTAAGGCTAATCGAAGAACAGAGTTTATAATTCTTGAGTTTTAGGAAGTAACACATTAAAGCGTACCATCATACTACTCAACTTGTTCATAGTCGATCTCCAGAAAATCCTTCACATAGGGTATCCAATAGGTTTGCACAAAAGCATCATGGGCCGGATCTTTCTGGTAGGCTTCATAAGCGTTGAGTGATTCAAATTCCATGGATAACCCATAGTCGTAGTTGTTCTTAGGGCTTACCTCCCGTAAACATTCAAAACGATTTACTCCAGGTATGGAGGATAGTTTTCTCGCTGCGTCCAGAAATGTTTTTTCTTCAACAGATCCTTTGGGATGTTTTAATTTGAATACAACGGTGTGACGAATTTTAAATGAATTCATTGGTGACTGAGTTTAATTTTATCACGATCCGGATCAACGCCAGTGTGCAGAATGAATGGAGATTTCTCTCCGGTATATGTGAGCGTTAGGCGGTGGAGCGCCCTTGTGCAGGCAATGTACAGCATACGTTTATCTACATCGGTGTGGTAGTTACGAACAGAAACAAAAGGAACAATCACTTCGTCAAATTCCAGTCCTTTCGCCAGGTGAGCGGTGGTGATGATGACTCCTTCTTTAAAGGAAGTGCTTTCTGCCGTGAGAAGAAAGATGTTAGGAGCTTGCACTTCACGATAAACAAAGTCAGCCTGTTTTTGGGTCTTACAAATAATACCCATCGTAGGATGCCTGGAGTTTTTAAATTCAGCAATCAACTTTTTTATTTCTTCGATTTCTTCCACGTTGCTAATGAAGCCTTTCACTACCGGCTCTTGGCCATGTCGTTCCAATGGTATTAAATCCGGGTTTCGCGAAATGCGTTGGGCAAAACCACTGATCTCGAAAGTAGAGCGATAACTTCTGAAGAGTTTTACGACATCGCCTTGAGGAAAAACACGTTCGATGCTTTCGGAGGATGAGGAGCTATAGGGATTTATTGTTTGGTTTACATCGCCAAGAATTGTCTTCTTGCATTTAAATAAATGCGACAGTACGGAATATTGCACGGCTGTATAATCCTGCATTTCATCCACCAGCAAATGTTTTACATAATCATAGGTGGGTGCACCTTCCAACCTGATCTTGCAATAGATCAAAGGAAATACATCGGCATACTCGAGGGTGTCTTTGTCCAGCATTTTGAATAACTCCGGTTTGCCAATCCAGGTATAAAAGTCCTTGTAGATTTCCAGAATATTATTGGTCTTGAACATGCGAGGTACAGCTTGCCAGATCTGATTTTTTTCATGACCCGTCAGTTTGCGTTGCACGGCATTGCGCACATGTTGCTGAATGTCTTTCACTACTTCCGGGGCACGCTTCAATAACGGGATGCGATGATAGGCTTTGAACCGCTCGAGAATAAATGGAAATGGCACCACTACAGTACCCACACGCAATTCAGTAAACGTGAAGAAATTGTTTTCTAAATGAACAATATACTGATTGAGTTTACTTAAGAATTCAAATGTTGATTTAAACTGGATTCTTTCAATTGATTTATCATCGGGCTTCTCGAGCAAGGAAGAAACCTGGTCAAAGAATGTTTGAAATTTAAACTTGTCTTCCAGCACTTCATGGGCCAGTTCTTCCATACCCATTTCCGGAATCTGTTCTTCACCGAGTTCGGGCAGCACATTGGAAATATAATCGGCAAATACCTTGTTCGGTGAAATGATCAGCACATCTTTGGCAGCAATCTCATCCCGGAAACGGTACAACAAAAAAGCAATTCGATGCAACGCAATAGAGGTTTTGCCTGAGCCTGCAACACCTTGAATGATCATCACCGGGGCTGTTTCATTTCGGATTACAGCATTCTGATCGCGCTGTATCGTAGCAACAATGTTTTTCATCTTGTCGTCACTCGACTTGCTCAACTCCTTTTGTAACAGATCGTCATGGATGTGTACATCGTTCTCGATCATGAACTCCATGTGCCCTTCGCGGATTTTGTATTGACGTTTGCGTACGATCGTGCCACTGATTTTTCCGGAAGGTGTTGCATACCACGCATCCCCTAATTCAAAATCATAGAACATAGAAGAGATGGGCGCCCGCCAGTCATATATCAAATTGGCTTTCTGAGTTTCATCGGTAAAGGTGTGAATACCGATGTACACGGGATTTTTTTCTGTACCCGTTTTGAAATCAATGCGACCGAAGTAAGGGGAGGCGCTCAACTTTAATAACTTCTTTTTTCGGGCAACAACCGATTCGCCCGTAGAGGCCATCCGGTTTATTGACTGCCCGGCAGCCACCATATCAGCTTCGTCCATTCCTGATTTATGTTCATGAATGTACTCTTTGTTCTGCCTTAGTTCGGTAGAAAATTGCTTAACCCGGTCTTCCGTTAGCCGGATGGCCAAGAGTAACTTCTCTTTGATCTCCTCCAGGTATTCCCGTTCTTCCTGCTCTGTTACATTCATTGACCTATTCCGATGAAAATAAAGGGCAAAGTTACTTCACTTCAATCGATTTATTTTGGTTACGGGTAATAGGCATAACTAAAAAGTCAACCTGTCATCGCCCCATTGCATCGGGGCCCGTATAGTGCACACACATCGGGATTCCGACTCATGCCTGCCTACTCAACCAACTGGTGAATTCAGCTAAGGCATGGCCGGAATGACCAATTTATTTTACTTTTGAGTCGACCTACTTTTATCTTCTTTTACGGTCACCTGCTTTACTACCACTGGATGATCGTTGTCCCGTTTCAGCGGATTGTCTGCGCTCGAGTTGCGGGGTTACCCGTTGTACACCGCGCGTCTCAGGTGAGGTTCTGAATTCGCGGGTCCTTTCAGTATTAGTATTTACCTGGTTCGATCGGTTTCTCGAATCCACCTCCCATGAATTTCGCTGGGATGCGGAAGGTGCTTTATACACATCAGAAGCAGGACGATTTCTTAAATCCTGACGCTCCGAATTTCGTGGCATAACAGCAGGTCTATACACTTCCTGAGTCGGGCGATTTCCTGACTCATTGCGTGTTACCGAAGAACCTCTTTGATTCCTGGCCGGTTGATTCCAATCAACTCTGTTTTTGGTGTCCTTTTGTTGCCACTCATTAGTTTTATCCGTTGATCTGGAATTTCCGCGCTCACCGGCAACTGACCTTGAGCGTTCATTGTCCCCCCGCTGATACCGGTCGCTATCTCGTCCTTCATCGCGACCTCGTGTATAACCACCGCTCCGTGAACGATAGTTTGTAATTTGGGTTTGATGTCTGTTATACACTACGATCGAGGTACTCCGGTAAGGCCTGTAAAGATATTGTGCATAGCGCACGCGGTGGGTGTTACAAACCGAGTAATAGGGATAGTACGATTCCCAACGTGGATAGTAGGCAATGTAGGTAGTAGGTCTCCAGGGGTTCCACCAATACGGACGATTATGCCAGCTCCATGGCGAATTCCATCGTGAATAATAAGGACCATACACATATTGCACCGAGGGCCAGGCCCACACATTCACCACGGTTTGTGCGGTACTGGCGCCAGCATTGATACGCACTTCTTCAGTGGGTTCAATGATCGTTTCGATGCCATAGATATCCGCATCACCCGTAATCTGCAGCACGGCTTTACCATTGGCTAACTTCTCCAACTCAATCACAGCCACATCCTGGCTCTCCCGATCATTGATCACCGCCTGCAGTATAAAGGCATGCACGTTGCCTTCGTTGCGGTCTATTACGCGGATGTAATCAATGTCGCCATCACCATTCAGGTCGAGGTTGTTTACCCCGGCATCGGGCGAGTTGAGCAGTCGTTCAAATTCTTCTGGTGAGGCCGACTTCTTAAATACCTCCAGTGCGCCTTGCAGACTGAAATTATCGCCCGGCACTTCTTCCCGATCTTGTTGAGCATATACAGCCGTTCCTCCAACCATCAGGACAAACAGCATCACCCTTCTGTTCCACGTTTTCATAAGTGTTTGTTTTACTTTGTATACGGGCAGGAGTGCAAAGGGTAGGCCAAAGACAAGATAGTGGCATAACTACCAAGGGTGCCATGAGACAATGGCAGCCTAAATGGCTTCTGGTTATCGACTTGCCCTTAGGCCAGGCGATCTCGTTTGGTTACTGTATTGTGTGTGTTGTATTTCAACTTAATGAATCTACCGTGTTAATCAAGTCCTTCATTAATTCAATGGGCATAAAAAAGTCTCGGTTTCTTTTTCTGCCAGGTAAAATCTTTGTTCCGACCAAATAGCCGTTTAGAATTTCTGTTACTTCTAACTCGTCCCAATTTTCAACTCCTTCTCCGTAGTTATTGTACTTCAAATTCTCTACCTGATGGTTAATTGTTCCAATTATTTTTTTGTCGTTATTGGATTTAGTTAATACGATTTCGCTCAAGTCTTTTCTCAACTTTATCTCTTGTTTCTCGCTTAATGCTATGTCGTGGTCAAGTTGTTTAATGAGTCGTTCTTTGAAAACCTGTTCAAAGTCCTTAAGGTTTTTCTTTTGAACATGGGTGAATACGATTGAGTAGCAAGTCCGATTATTCATAAAAATTAAACATCTCTTTCTGTCAACCGTGAATAGGTGTCCATTCCAGTCACCGAGCACCGCCTTCTCTCCAGGTTTGATTGTTTGGGATGTCAGTCCCAAAAATGTTTCTAATTTCTTTGAACAGTAAATCGTCATCTCGTATAACTTGCTATGACTGGCAACGCTGGTGTATAAAACGTAGTGCGGCATAGGAGCTAAAGCCTAATGATCTAGCCTTAGGCTAGAGAATGGCTTTAGCGACCTGCTGCGTTTTGTCCCACGACACTGAACG
>DAOOCD010000244.1:0-5364 GCA_035408225.1 Cyclobacteriaceae bacterium
AGGATCAAGTTGTAATTCAAACTTTGCATTGAAGCTTTTATCCTTGGCTCTTAATCCGTGGTAGGAGAGGCGCACGTATTCATCGCACAGGGCATTGATATCGGTGAGCTCTTTTTGGCCACTGCTGCCACGGCTGTGTTGAAGCATTCCTTTTACAATATCAGCAGCCCTCTTGCCATGGTGGTTTATCTTTGTTTCATTTTCCTTAATATCATCAGCTAGTTCTTCTGCATACTGCCTATTGCCTACTGCCAACTCTTTTTTTAATTCCTCAATTAATTCAGAATTCACTTCCGAAAAATTATTAACGAAGTTTAACGGGTTCTGAATTTCATGCGCAATACCTGCGGTGAGTTCGCCCAACGAGGCCATCTTCTCAGATTGAATGAGTTGGGATTGGGCGGATTTTAGATCGGCTAGGGCCTGATTAATTTCATTTTTTTGTTGCTGAAGCAGTGCGTTGGCCTTTTGAGCCTTTCTGTAATTTCTATATACAAGAAGTGCGATGAGCACGGCCAGTATAAGTACGGCTGCAGCCGCCAATATTCTGAAACGGTTGCGCAAATTCATTTCCGATATCTTCATTTCGGATTCACGTTCCTGCTGCTCAAGCTCAATGGCTGTGGCAGATAATACGTTAGCGGCTCCGGATATACTTTCCCTCGCGGCATTGGCTACCTTCAGGTATTTCAATGCTTGTACCGGATCGTTCGATTCATATAATTCAGACAATAGCGTGGCGGAGGCTAACTCGGTTTGTCTAGCCGGACTCCGGAGGCCCCGTTCATAAGCGCGGAGGGCACAGGATATGGCTGAGTCATTTTGGTTACGGTCCTTAAAGAAAATGGCACGCATTACCAGGTTAGCCGAGCCATCGTTGGATCGGAGGTAGTGAAGGGCCAGGGAGTCGTAACCCTTCTTTCCGTACGCAAATCCAAGTGTAGGAACTACGCCTTGTTGTATAAATTGATTTCCCATTTTCTGTGCGATGCTAACTGCTTTTTCAGCATAGTAAAGGGCTGAGTCAACCTCATTCAATTGGGCAAATGCGTCCCCCATACGCCAGTGAGCGGCACCGTAGAAGAAAGGATCGGCCGCGTCTTTTGTACGATCGATGGCCTGATGATAGTAGGACAATGCCTTCTGAAAATATTGCAAGTTGGCATATACGTTTGCGATTCGAATCAGTAAGGAGGCCTCATCATAGATGAGGTTATGCTTCCTGGCCACCCGCAATCCCTCCAGTCCAAGTTCCAGTCCTTTGGGTAGTTCGCCTTTGGCGAAGTAATAGTGACTTAGCGCAGACAGTGCCTTGGCTTCTCCGGAGGGGTAATTGATAGAGCGTGATAGGGTAAGAGCCTTTTCTCCATAGTAAAGGGTAGAGTCCATCCTCCAGTTTCGATAATATTCCGCTAGCTGGGCGTAGGTCAATGCCCGGGTGCTGTCGGCCTTCGCTTCTCTCAGTGTTTGCGAGAGTTTATCGAATTGTAATTCATCCATATTCTGCGCCTTTGCAGCGATGGTGACCAGGATAAGTAGGCTTAATGGAAGGTATCTTATCATGTGCTTGAGTTTCTATTGAGAAGTTAGAGGATTAGAACGAGAAGAATGACTATCGAGTGGCAGTTGGATAACAAATTGACTTCCTTCACCCTGGCTGGTTTCCACCTTTAACTCGCCACCATACGCTTTCACAATGTCATAAATTGTCTGAATCACGGATTTGCACAGATTACATGATTTCACAGATTTGATAATCATAGAACAAGCCTTTTAAAGGTCAAACTTCTGCTTCCAAAATTGATCAGCAATCCTACTTCTAGCCGATATGCTTTCAGGTAATTTAAAACCTGAGCCAGGTGTACATCTTCAAGTTCTATGACAGCCTTCAATTCAACCAACACTTTTCCTTCAACAACAAAATCTGCTCTTCGGGTGCCAATCGGTTCAGGCAATTCTTTGTAAAAGATATCTTGTTCAATTTCACGAGCAAAAGAAAGTCCCGCCTGTTTTAACTCCCACGCTAATGCACGCTGGTAGATTACTTCTTGAAAACCATTCCCCAGAAACTTATGCACTTCAAAAGCAGCTCCAATTATTTTTTCAGTTATGTCCTTGTATTTTAACTCAGCCATGATGCATTAATCAGTGAAATCCCTTAATCGATTTAATCCGTGATTCAGACAATAGGCAATTGCACAATAAACTCCGTCCCTTTTCCTTCTTCCGTCTCCATCTTAATCTCCCCACCATGTCCTTTCGTAATAATGTCGTAGCTCAACGATAAGCCCAACCCAGTACCTTGTCCGGTTGGCTTGGTGGTAAAGAAGGGCTGGAAGATTTTCTCTTTCACTTTAGCAGGAATACCCGTGCCATTGTCCTTCACCCGGATTTCAATTGCATTCTCCAATCTTTGCGTACGCACGATCACAGTAGGCTCGTAGTGTCCGTTTTCGCCTTGTTTATCCGCCATAGCTTTAGCGAAGGCGGACCTTTCGCTCACCGCATAAAATGCATTATTAATCAGGTTAAGAATCACGCGCCCTACATCCTGTGGCAACACATTCAGTTTAGGCAGCTCAGGATCACATTGGATTTCAAACTTTGCATTGAATGATTTATCCTTCGCGCGCAACCCATGGTAGGAGAGGCGCAGGTATTCATCGCATAAAGCATTAATGTCTGTGAGTTCTTTCTGGTTGTTGCTCTTGCGCGAGTGTTGCAACATGCTCTTGACAATGCCATCAGCACGCTTGCCGTGATGGTTTATTTTTTCAAGGTTTTGTTTTAAGTCGTTTGCAATCTCTATTGCTGACTGCTGATTGCCTACTGCCAACTCTTCCTTCATTTCATCGATTAACTCCGAACTGACCTCACTAAAGTTGTTGACAAAATTTAACGGGTTTTGTATTTCATGTGCAATACCGGCTGTAAGTTCTCCGAGACTTGCCATCTTTTCAGACTGAATCAGCTGTGTCTGGGTCTGCTTCAGATCGGTTAGGGTTTTTTCAATCTGTGCCTTGGCCGATTCGAGTTTGGTAAAATCTTCGTAGCGCGCATAGGCAACCGAAAAAGCATCGGCTAATGATTGAACCAACTGTAATACCTCCGATGGAAGCGATTCGTGACTTCCCACATATAACATACCTTGACTGAAGGGTAAAAAGTGCAAATAAAAACCACCTTTAGGAAGAGTGTTCAAATATTGTTCGCGTGAAGTGATCGAACCTTGCTTCAATAAGACATCGGCCTGCAATTGAAAATCAGAATCAACCCAACGGGTTACGAATACTTTTTGTTGTCGCCAATGTTCAATGGCACCTGCCAGACTTCCTGAATCATTCATGGGAGTGTGGTAGGCAGCAATGGCCTGGCCTTCGGGTGTGGATAGATAGGTGTGCACTTTATTTTCCTTATCATCCATGATAAACACACCGCAGCGAATGAACGGGATGCCCAGGGTGGTGAGTTCTTTCCAGATTAATGGCGTGATGCGATCCAGGTCGGCTGTGTTGCGCATAGAAGCGATGTCGGCCCGAACCCGATCAAGGGCCGCTTGTTTCACAGCTTCTTTCGCGCGGGCTTCAGCCTGCTTTAAGTCATTGAAACGGGTATACGTTAATTCAAGTACTTTGGCAAAGCGAATCAGTAAATCAAATTGATGTTCGGTGAGTGGCTCAAAACTGGAAAACGTAAGGTTGCCGAAATTTCCGAATGATGAATTCAAAAGAATTTTTTCCAACGAGCGCATCACGTTCTTAGCAGGTTCGGGAAGTTGGGCTAACCCTGTTTCTTTAAAGATGAAATCATCCCAATCGCGTTTTTCTTTTCCGCCTAATACATATTGCCACCGTTCTGTCTTGTTCTTCCATGCCTCCAGATATTTTAAGTATGGCGGATGCTCATGATATTTAACCAGATAACTGGAGGGGTGGTCCGGTAATTCCGGATTGGCAAGTATCCATACAGTATCGAGTGTGTGCGGATCTACGATTTGCACCAGGCACCGGTCTAACGTAAGACCAAGCTTTGTACACTCCGTAAAGATGTGACCAATCAGCGCATTAAGGTCATCACTTGTTTGCATGGTCATTGCCTTCGACCGTACCCGTTCCAAAGCCGCTTCAATCAGCGCTTCTCTAGCCTGGGTTTCTGCTTTTTGCAAATCAAGGAAACGGGTGTAGGATTGTTCAAAAACTTTTCCAAAACGCCTGAGCACGGAATTCTCAGCTTCGGAATATGGAATCCCGGAGTAATTCTGAATGCCTAAAAAGATGTTGTTCAAGAATACTACAGACCTTGCATAGGCGGGCTTGTCAAAAATGTAATTTTTTCGCTCCTCTGGAACCGGGCTACTGACATGCTTGAAAAAATGCCTGAAGAATTCATTCTTCTCTTCGAATGTAACAGTATGAGAAAAAAAGTCAAGTTCCTTTTCCTTCGCCTGCTTCACCGAATGCATGATAGCAGTATCCGTATAGGGTATGTGCTGCAAACTTGGATAAGGTTGGCCGGGGATCGCTGTCCATACAGTAAGATCGTCACTCTCTTTATAGTTTAAATCAAACTGAGCCGAATCGATGTCGAAGTTTAACAAAACCAATTGTTCGAACACAAGCTGAATCACATCCCGGAGTTCTTCACTTTTATGCATGGCCATCGAACGACTGCGCACTCTTTCCAAGGCCGCTTCTATCTGCGCTTCCCTTACCTGAGCTTCGGCTTTTTGCAGATCGAGGAAGCGGGTATAGGTTTGCTGGAACACTTTTGCAAACCGGAGCATTATATCAATTTGTTCTGCTGATAATCTGGTGCCGCCTACAATCAATAAATAACCTTCTTTAAAATAAAAATTATGAAGGAACAATCTTGCCGGTGAAATGGCAATTAGTTGTTGAGCATTCAGTGTAAAGTTGGTACTGCGTTCCGCAATAAAAGTCTGGTGCTGAATGGTTTCTTCTTCATCCATTTCAACTACATAATGAGAAATTTCCTTTTTCCAGTTTTCGACAACGCGTTGCATATGAATAGTTTCATTATGCGGAATGATAACTGGAAGCGACATTATTTTTTTTGTAGATGGATCAGGTGTATAATTTAATCCGTTTTTTTCTTCCTTATCCATTAACACAAACCCTGCAGTGAGGCTGTCAATACCCAGCTTTTGCATTTCTGAAAAAAGAATTTCACCAGCTTCAAGCAACTCATCGCTTTTGTGCATGGCCATGCTTCTGCTTCGCACTCTTTCCAATGCTGCTTCTATATGCGCTTCTCTAGCCAGAGCTTCTGCTTTTTGCAGATCGAGGAAGCGAGTATAGGTTTGCTCAAATTCTTTAGCAAACCTTTTGAATACATCATGAGCTT
>DAOOCD010000245.1:0-5345 GCA_035408225.1 Cyclobacteriaceae bacterium
TGCTCTGATTTGCTTGAACCGGAACCTATTGATTTGCTTACGGATGCAACAGTATTAAATGAACCAAAAGATGTGCCCAATGTGGAAGTTGGATTGTACAGTGCGTTTCGCAACATAATTCCTTCGGCTGTTATTGCTGGTGATTGCACAGCTGATATGCTCCTCTTCAATGGCACATTCTCGCAATACCGCGAATTAGGTACTAAACAAATTACTTCTGCTAATGCTTCAGCCTTGTCACTATGGGGAAGTATTTATAATACGGTCTATATCGCAAATTTTATTCTTGAGCGGTTGCCAACAGTTCAGGGGGTTCCAGCTGTTCAGCGCGATCGGGTTTTAGCCACAGCCCACTTCTTACGGGGATATGCCTACTTTGTCGGCCTCTATTCTTTTGGTGGAGTACCTTTAGTAACTGAAACTTCTATTGAGGCAAACCGAAACATTGCCCGGGCTTCCGAAAGTGAAGTACTCACGTTTATTCTTGATGACTACACAGCTGCGTTAGGCGGACTGCCAGATCAACCTTCCAATGCAGGTTTTGCAGGCAAGTATACCTTGTCTGCAGCCTTTGCAAAATATTATTTATACATCGGCAATTGGACCAAAGCCGAGCAATATGCAACCGAGGTAATATCCTCAAATAAGTATCAATTGGAAACAGCCTATGCAAATTTGGTAACTGAGGATTTTACAGATGAAGCCATTTTTGAAATGGGCTACACAATAGCAGATGATCCGGGAACAAGTGCGACTGGCCTGAACAACATTTTTGTTGGAAGAAGAGAGATGATCCCTTCAAATGAGGTAGTTGTTGCACTTGCATCCACTGAATCCGGTGAACGCTTTTCAAGTATCTCCTTTAATTCAGATTTATTAAAAGGAAATGATAATGGTTGGTTGGTGGCAAAGTATGGAACGGCTGATCAGGATAATAATAATGTGGTTGTTTTCCGGCTGGGCGAAATGTATTTGATTCGCGCAGAAGCCCGGGCGCAACAAAGTAATGTTACAGGTGCGAAGGCTGATATTGATATCCTTCGTAGCCGGGCCAAAGCTCCTTTACTGGGAACAGTAAATCAAAGCCAGATGCTGCAGATTATTGAAGCAGAACGCAGGTTTGAATTGGCTTTTGAAGGTCATCGGTGGTATGATCTGGTACGAACTGGCCGGGCGAACGTGGTAATGAGTGCTTTTTCGGCAAATTGGAAAGATACTTACGAACTGTGGCCTATTCCTCAGCGCGAAATTTTGAATAATCCTTCGCTAACCGGTAATCAAAATCCAGGATATTGATCATGCGTAAAGCAATAACCATAGCGGCTTTTCTTTCCATGCTCATAAGCGTTGGATGCGAGACAGAAAAGATAATTTTTTCAGGACCTTACTTTGTACGATTTACCGAGACAAGATTGAGCCTTAAAGAAAGCTTTAGTAAACCTGTAATTATAGAAGTACATCAGGCCGGCAAAGCACTGGATCAGGACTTGATAATTTTTTATAAGGTAAGTGGCAATGCACGGGCTGGTGTTGATTACACAATTTCCGGTGAGACCGGAAAGGTGACTATAAAGAAGGGGGAGTATGTTGGCAATATTTCAATATCGCTTATCAATAACTCAAATAATATCATACGAAGCCAGGACCTGATTTTAACGCTAGAATCCAGCTCTTCAGGGGAAAGAAAAATTGGTCAGGGTGAAAGTTCAATTGGTAACGTATTTACTCTCACGATTATTGATGATTGCATTCTAGGAGGAAATTACATTGGTGAGCAGAATTCAGTGAGTGAGGCAGGTATTACGATTACGAGTTCCGATTGTGAAACTTACTTATTGTCTAATTGGAATATTAACGTATTCAATTCCAGTACCCCCATGGATTTAATTTTTATTGATAATGGAGATAATACATTAACAATACCCCAGCAAGAGGAAGAAACACTCAATACTGAATTTGCGACTATAAAGGGAACGGGTGTGGTTGATCCTTTAACCAGAAAAATCATTTTGACAATAACCCTGGTTGATTTCAATGAAGAGCAGGTAACTATTACCTATTTTCCTGATTGATTTATGAAACGTGTAATTAACATTTTCAACTTTAGTATCCTTATAGGTTCTTTACTTTCTTGTTCCGAAGAGATTGTTCCTACACCGTATACTTATACAAAGGTGTTTACTGGCGAAAACAGCAAGACCTGGAAGATAAAATTTCTGGAAGAAACATTGGATGGCAAAATCATTGATCGGTTTTCCGTTAGCTGTGCTTCTGATGATCGGTATATATTTTATGCCAATACAGAACATAAATTTGAAGCCTTAACAGGAACACAAAAATGCAGTGGAACCACAGAGCCAAACACCATTCAGGATACGTGGACGTTTACCAATGCATCCGCAACTCTTACGATGATACTACCGTTTTTTTCACCAACCTCAGCAGTTCCTCTAATTGTAAGGGATGCAGATAAAGATGAAATGGAAGTGGAAATCTTCTTTAATGATGATAATACGGGAAGCTACAGGATTCACTTTGAAGTTGTTGATGAGAACTAATATGCACGGGATGAAGGTTAAGCTGCTCTTTTGCTTAGGGATTTTGATAAGCTGCTTTCACGGGCTTAGTGCGCAGACTATTCCCCAACGGGAATGTGCAACAATGGAGCAGGATAGCATTAACCGGGCCCGCTTTCCTCGAAGAGGAACACTGAATGAATTTGAACAAGCCTTGCAACTGAAAATACAAGATCTTAACCGGAGAAAAGCAGCAGGACTAAGAACTCAGGGCACAGTAATTTTTATACCTATTGTCGTGCACGTGGTTCATAATGGAGAACCCGTGGGAACAGGGCTTAACATCAGTTTGGCACAAATTCAATCTCAGATTGCAGTGTTAAATGAGGATTTCCGTAAGAAATTTGGTACTCCGGGTTATAATACAAATCCTGTAGGCGCAGATATTGAAATAGAATTTTGTCTTTCTCCCGTTGATCAGAATGGAAATGTGTTGACGGAACCTGGAGTTCACAGATATAATGGCGGCAAAACATCGTGGACCCGCAATGAAATTGAAAATCAATTAAAACCAACCACCATCTGGAATCCGAATTTTTATTACAACGTTTGGACACTTAAGTTCGGAGGTACCGATGCCAACTTGTTAGGGTATGCACAATTCCCGGATCAATCGGGTTTATCCGGATTAAATGAAGTGGGCGGTCCGGGGTCAACCGATGGAGTAGTAGTTCAATACACTTCATTTGGAAAGGAGTTTCCAATTCAACAGGCTCCCTATAACAAAGGCCGGACATTAACTCACGAAACAGGACATTGGCTCGGCCTTCGTCACATCTGGGGTGACGGTGGATGTGCTGCCGATGATTTTGTGGCTGATACCCCATTGCAGGGAAGTGAAAGCCGTGGCTGCCCAACCAACAAATTAAGTTGTGATGGAATTAACCTGGCGATGGTTCAAAACTACATGGATTACTCGGACGATGCGTGTATGAATATTTTTACACAGGGACAAAAAACGCGCATACAAGCTGTCATGGAAATGAGTCCGCGCAGGAAAACGTTGATTGATGCAAACTTGTGTAGTCCACTGGTTGCTGATGTCCCCACGGCCAACTTTATAGCCGATAAGCAGGAAGTATTGAAAGGGGGTGAGATAAATTTTACTGATCTTTCTACCAATTTTCCTACTTCCTGGGTGTGGAGTTTTGAAGGTGGAGATCCGGCCACCTCAACCGAACGTAATCCTAAAGTGAATTATAATAATCCTGGAATTTATAAGGTTTCATTAATAGCAACTAATTCACTTGGGCCCTCAGTGCTAAAAGAGGTTGTGGGCTATATTACTGTTTCGGAAGAAGGACTTTGCAGCAGTGCTACCAATTATAAAGAAACGTATACTGAATCAGTCCTTAAGCTTTCATCATTTGGTAGCTATACTGGCTACCTGACAGGTACTAACAGTTTGAAGACAAAAGCAGTTTCTGAATTCTTTAAGAATACGCAAGGCTATGAATATGTAAGTGGTGTTGAAATTAAGTTTGGTCACATCTATACGACCACGGAAGACGCAACGGTAACCATTACGTTGTGGAATGCGCGTGGACCACAAAATGCTCCAGGTTCAGTTGTGGAACAAAAAATAGTATTGTTGAAACAGATCAAAGATGACATCGATAATAATCGTGCTACCTCTATTGTGTTTGATCGTGAAACTCCAGTCTTTAGCAGGCCTTTTCAAATAGGCATAGAATTGAAGTACAACACAGGAGACTCTTTGGCTATTATTTCATCAGCCAATGGTGAGGCTACTACTTCCACTTCCTGGCTTCAGGACCAAAATGGTGTATGGAGTCCTTATTCAATTGCGCTGGGTGCCAATGTTGCGATGAATATCAAGCCAATTGTTGGAGTAAATCCCTCAGTTCAGGTTTCCGCTTCTAAATTGTTGGTTTATCCTGGTGAGGAAGTAATACTCAATGGCAGAGGTGCCAGTATTTTTGTGTGGAATTCAGATGATGGTACTGTAAATAATGTGGCCGGACCTCAATTGGTGGTAAAGCCAACCAAAACCACTGCGTATACCACCACTGGCTCCGGATTACCACTTTGTAATGCTAGTGCCAATACAATTATTTATATCCGGGATAATGTGGTTGGTGTTGAAAAAGAATCTTTGGAAAATAGTGTCCAACTCTATCCTAATCCTGGAACAGGGAAATTAAATCTTACTCTTGAGAATGATTACCGCGGTGAGGTTGGAGTTCGCCTGCAATCAATGCTGGGCACTACCGTGTTACCAAATGCTTTGTATCAGAAGGCTGAGCAGCAATATAATGTAACACTTGATGCAACGCATTTGCCTTCGGGTATTTACCTTGTGCAAATCAGGATGGGGGATAACATTGTTATTAAAAAATGGTTAAAAAAGTAGCCGGTTTCGATTGAAATGAAAGAAAAGGAAAACTGATTCTTTGGCCATTCTATAAAGTCAGTGCATCAGTTTAATGTAGGGTATTGGATTGAGGAAGATATTATTTAACTTTATTCACTAGTATATAAACAGAAATCATTATGCAAAAGTCTATTTCATCTATTTTGATGCTATTCGTTTTACTTGTTTTTAGTCTTGCCATGACTTCATGCAAAGATGATGAGCCAGAAAAATTTAATATGACCTTTTCTGCAGCAACGCTAACAGCAAAAGAATCGGATGCTGAAATTTCAGTTGAGATTAAACTCGACAAACCAGCCCCATCGGATATTACGGTAAAATTTAAATTATCTGGAACGGCCTACGATGATGTAAGGGCCGAAGCGGAAGATGAT
>DAOOCD010000246.1:0-5344 GCA_035408225.1 Cyclobacteriaceae bacterium
TACACCTCCGGCTGGAGTAACATTATAATAGGTATCGGAAATAGGGACTGACACCCAATGTTTGCGCGAAAAGAAATGCGGCCTGGCAACATTTTCATGGCTCATGATTGCCTCATAAGAAGCAGAACTATTTCGCATTTTCAATGGCTTGAAAACATGTTCAGTAAGGGCTGCTTCAAAAGATTGGTGTGAAACCGCCTGTACTACTTTTTCAATTAAACTATACCCCACATTTTGATAACTATAAATCTGACCTGGTTCCCCAAAAAGGCTAACGCTTTTAAGACTTGCCAAAAGAGTATCAAGAGGAATATGTTCTTCAATCATGTTGGTATAGGCATGATAGGGCAACCCGGTTGTATGTGACAATACATTACGGATGGTCAATTTTTCAGTATGCTCTTTTGATTTAAGTTGAAATTCAGGGTAGTACTTTACAATGGGATCATCCCAGTTCATCAGATGATCGCTTACCAGGGTGCCTGCCAGCACAGAAGAGAAACACTTGGAAACAGAGCCTAACCGAAATACCGTGTTAACATCAATAGAATCGGCATGGCCAACTTGTCGTAATCCAAACCCTTTTAAAAAAATAATGGATGTATCCCTAACGATGGCTACAGCGGCTCCGGGTGCCATACCCTTTTTGATAGCTTGCTCAATAAAGTAATTATAATCCGCCACCACTTGTTGCACGTAAGGGTTGGAATCTGGAATGGCAACTAATTCTTTTTCGGGAAGGTTAACTTCTGAATATTGAACGAATTCAGGTTTTGAGAGGTCAGAACTAAGTGCAGAGATTACTACGTCTTCATCTTCATGGGGCGAATAGACGAAAGCCACAAGCAGAATCAAGATAAAAGCAATCAGAATACCGTAAACTGTCTTCATTTCAGTTTTTACATCAGCCCTTCATCTGCAAAGCTAATGTATTTCTGGTTAGTAATGATCAGGTGGTCAAGCAACTGGATTTCGAGGAACTTGCCAGCTTCTTTCAATTTGCGGGTCAGGTCAAGGTCGCTTTGGCTCGCTGTAAGGTTGCCGGATGGATGATTGTGTGCAACAATAACTCCACTAGCCAAATCCTCGAGGGCAAGTTTGTAGATAATTTTAGGGTCGGCCACAGTACCTGAAACGCCTCCTTCGCTGATTCTTTTTTTCTTCACTACCCGGTTTGCCCGGTTTAGCAGCAATACCCAAAATTCTTCGTGTGGTAAATCCATGAAATCGCCTTTCAGAAGATCAAACGCGTCTTTCGAACTATTTATTTTAGGCTTTACTTCGATGTCTTCCTCTTTTCGTCTTCTTCCAAGTTCCAGGGCCGCCACTATGGTAATAGCTTTGGCTTCTCCAATCCCTTTAATTTTCATTAAGTCTTTCACAGAAAGTCGGGCCAATTCATTCAAACTGTTGTTTCCCAGCAGCAAAACCTTTTTAGCCAACTCGACTGCACTTGTCTTGGTTGTTCCTGATCCAATAAGAATGGCAATAAGTTCAGCTTCGGTAAGGGCAGAGGTGCCTTTCAGCAAAAGTTTTTCTCTTGGGCGGTCTTCAGGTGACCAGTCTCTGATGTTCAGGGGTTTACTATCGTCAATCCTCATAAACCGAAGATAGGAAATTTCAATCTTGAGTTCATTGGCGTCCACGTTTGGACATAAAAAAACCCTCCCCAACAAAAGCCAGGGAGGGAAAAATAATTTCTATACGATTTAAGCCAGGGCGTTAACGCGCTTTGCCAGTTTTGATTTCTGGTTAGCTGCTTTTTTCCAATGGATTACGTTCTTCTTAGCCAATTTATCGATCATCGATGAAACATTGTTTAGAAGGGCCTGAGCCTCATCTTTCTTGGTTGCTTCACCTAATTTCTTGATCTGAGTGCGGGTTGTTTTAGCCTGATAGCGGTTTCTTACACGCTTAGTCTCATTTGCCCGGATTCTTTTCTCTGCTGATTTGTGATTTGCCATAATGCTTTTTTCAAACGGACTGCAAAAATAAGGGCAATTACCTGATTTGCAAGGCCTGTATCCTCATTTCTTTTGAATTGTACCCTCAAAAAGTAACCATGTACCTGGATCCAAAACCAATTCAGTAGGTTCAAATTGGGTATTTAAGCTTATTTTCAATTGCTGCGAATCGATTTTGACTGTTTTAACCTCCCGGTTCCCATTTTTATCAGAAAAAGCTATTTCTAAAGGAAAGTTGAAAATTGCACCCTTTTGGATTTGCTGAATTTCCAGAGTTGCTGTTTTCTCTTTTGGGTTGTATATCCAGTTAGCCGATAGTTTGGGATGTCCTCCGGTATAAAGCCATTGCTTGAAAAATAGAGTAAGGTCTTTGCCTGAAACTTCTTCCATAATTCTTCTGAAATCAGAAGTCATAGCGTTGCTGTTGCGGTACGTAGAATAATATTGTTGGATTCCCTGCCAAAAAGTGGCATCACCCAGTTCATGTCGTAACATATGCAAAACCCAACCTGCTTTTTGATAGGTATTTGTACTTAGCACTTTATTAATATTGGTAATGGTAGTGTCAATGACCGGGGCTGGATTTTTCTTAAAGTATTCGATCACCTGATCGCGGTCTTTTACTGCTTCTTCTACAAGCCGGTCATGACCATAGGCATATTCTAAGTAGAGACTTGCAAAATAGGTTGCAAAACCTTCACTCAACCATACATGATGCCAGTCATTTTCTGTGGCAGAATTTCCAAACCATTGATGAGCTTCTTCGTGTGCGATCAGACTTTCACGTTCAGCCTTTCCTGTTACGGAATTTTCGAAATAGAAAATAGCGCTGGCATTTTCCAATCCGCCCCAGCGCGTTTTAGATTGCACATTGGCTAATTTTTTATACGAGTAGGGCCCAATGTGATTGTGAAAGTAATCCAGCACCTTTACAGCTACGGCATAATCATAAAAACCTTCCAACCGGTTTTGTGGATAGACCCAACTTTCCACAGAGATGTCATTTACCTTACCTGCATGTTGAACAGCAAAACGAGCAATTCCAGCCACCATCACCTTTACGGGAATTGGAACTTCTTCGTGCCAATGCGTGAGTTTTCGTTTTGAATCAATTGGGCTCTCTTCAATTTTTAATCCGTTCGCAACCACCGAGTAATGCAGCGGAGCAATGATGATAAAATCAACCGCTGCTTTATCGCTTGGATGATCGATCACCGGAAGCCAATGATGCCCGCGGTCGGGCCAGTTATCTCCAAAGAATCCGCGGTCACCAAATTTATTATTACCAATGATCAAGCCGTCTTGAGGAATGCCGCTATACATTATTTGAAAAGTCAAAACATCGTCCGTTTTCGCGGAAGCAGGGAGACTAATTTTTAACCGGTTGTTTTTATGCGTAAAGGACAAGTTCTTGGTATCAAGTAAAACTTGCTGAACCTCCATCCCTTTACCAGTAGCATCTTTATTTGCCAGGTCCAGTTCAAATTCAGAAATACTATTTTTGAATCGTGTAGATACTGAAGCCTTACCTGCAATAACATCGTTGGCGTCATTTACCTCCAATTGAAAGATATAGTGAGTAACATCAATCGCAGGATTTTTTGGGTAAGGATCGGTGGCCCATGCTAGTGGAGAAACAAAAAACAGAAAAATGAAAATCTTCTTCATGATGCTTAACTTTATTGGAAAGGTAAACTTGTGCCCCGGTTTCTAAAAATTGTTTTGGTAGGAGTGGTAATGCTTTGCAGCAGTTGGGGCTTTTTTGCTCATAAAAAAATCAATCAACTTGCCATCTTCACATTACCTCCTGCCATGTCGGGTTTCTATAAGAAGAACATTGAATACCTGACCGAGGCCGCGGTGAATCCTGACCGCAGGCGGTATGCAGTACCCGAAGAGGCACCCCGGCATTATATTGATTTGGATGATTATGGAGATAGCGCACTGGTAAACCTGCCACGCTTTTGGAAGGATGCAGTTGAGAAGTTTGGTGAGGATTCTCTGCAGGCAAGGGGTATTTTGCCATGGCACATCTATAGAGTTTACTTTCAGTTAAAAGATGCCTTTATGATCCGCGATCCTGACCAGATACTCAGACTATCGGCTGATCTTGGTCATTACATAGCCGATGCGCATGTGCCCTTGCACACAACAAAAAATTATGATGGTCAGCTGACCGGTCAGATTGGGATCCATGGATTTTGGGAATCGCGTTTGCCGGAGCTCTATTTTGATCAATACGATTTTTTTGTTGGCCCGGCCACGTACCTACCCAACGTGCAATTGACTGCCTGGGAGATGGTGATACAATCGAACAAGGCCGTTGATTCAGTTTTAATGATTGAAAAGAAGCTTTCAGAATCGGAAGGTGAAAGTAAATTCAATTTTGAAACAAAAGGCAAGCAAACAGTTAAAGTCTATTCGCAAGACTATGCCGAAAAATATCACCGTTTGCTCTCGGGCATGGTTGAGCGAATGTTTCGCAAGAGTATAAAAGATACGGGCGACATTTGGTATACAGCCTGGGTTGATGCCGGCCAACCCGACTTGAAAGCGTTGATTACGTATAAACCGTCAGCCACAGAGTTAGAAATGAGAAGGAAGGAATTATTACTTTGGAAGGAAAGAACGATAAAATCAAGAGAGCATGAAAATTCAGAAAATTAAAAGCGTCTTGTTTTTGGCCATGGTTGTTGTCGGCCTGATTGGATGCACCACTCAAAAGCCATCAAATCAGGTTGAAGAACGCATCAACGATGATTCATTGTTTACGCTGGTTCAGTATAAGACCTTTCAATATTTCTGGGATGGTGCCGAGCCCACCTCAGGCGCTGCCCGCGAACGCTTTCATGTTGACAATATTTATCCCGATAACGATAAGAACATTGTAACCTCAGGCGGCACAGGTTTTGGATTAATGGCAATTCTCGTAGGCATTGACCGGAAATTTATTTCACGAGAGGAGGGAGTTGAACGCTTTAACAAAATTGTAAATTTTCTTGAGAGAGCAGATCGATTCAAAGGAGTATGGCCGCATTGGATGAATGGCGAAACGGGTAAAGTAAAACCCTTTAGCGAAAATGATAATGGCGGTGATTTAGTAGAAACAGCTTATCTGGTACAAGGCTTATTATGCGTACGTCAATACTTCAAAGACGGCAATGAGAATGAGAAATCGCTTGCCGGCAGAATCGATAAACTGTGGCGCGAAGTAGAATGGGACTGGTACAGAAACGGAGGGAAGAATGTTTTATACTGGCACTGGTCACCCGATAAACAATGGAAAATGAATTTTCCGCTTGAAGGATATAACGAATGCTTGATTACATATGTGCTGGCAGCTTCATCGCCTACGCATAGTGTACCTGCCGTTACCTATC
>DAOOCD010000247.1:0-5266 GCA_035408225.1 Cyclobacteriaceae bacterium
GGAAACAACCAGAAAACAACCTCTATCACGTTTCCGAGGAATACAGCGTTTTGAGGTCAGGCAGCAATGAGCATTACCGCCCCGATATTGTCCTTTTCATCAATGGCATTCCGGTAATTGTTATTGAGTGTAAAAGCCCAAAAATCAAAGACCCTATTGATAAGACCATAGAACAGCACCTGAGAAATCAGCAGGAGGATGGAATCAGACCTTTATATCAATATTCCAACATTGTTATGGGTTTGGCTACTAATGAAGCCAAGTATGCCACGACAGCCACACCAAATGAATTTTGGAGCTTCTGGAAAGAGCTATTCAAAACCAAAGCAGAAGAATCAGCCTGGTTGGAATCAATTCAATTGGTTAAAAACAAACCACTACCTGTCAACGAACGCACTACCCTATTTAAGGAACGCTACAGGAATGTTTGGTCTCACTTCCAAAATTTAGAGAAAGAAACACAGGTCATCACCGAGCAGGACAAATTACTTTACAGCTTTTGTCAACCCAAGCGTCTGCTCGATCTCATGTTCAGTTTCATTGTGTATGATGATGGCGTGAAGCAAATAACACGCTACCAACAATACTTTGCAGTTCACAACACACTTGATAAAATATCAAAAACAGATTCCAACGGTCATAGAAAAGGCGGAGTAATCTGGCACACACAAGGCAGCGGTAAATCCCTGACAATGGTAATGCTGGCTCAATTGATCGCTACTCACCCTGACATTAAGAATCCGAAAATCCTTTTAGTCACGGACCGGATTGATCTGGATAATCAGATCACAGAAACATTTAAGAAATGTCAAATCCCGGTTGAGAATGCACAAACAGGCAAGCACCTGGTAGAACTTCTTTCGGGTACTGGCGATGCTGTAATTACAACGTTGATACACAAGTTTGAAGCAGCGGTAAACCGCGCAAAGGAAGGATTTGATTCACCCGATATTTTCATTCTGGTTGACGAAGGTCATAGAAGTCAATACGGAAATTTCAATATCAAAATGCAAAAGGTATTCCCCAATGGATGTTTCATTGCATTCACCGGAACTCCTTTAATGAAGAAAGAGAAAAGTACAGCAAATCGCTTTGGTGGATTAATTGACGTGTATTCCATTACAGATGCGGTTGCCGATGGTGCAGTGGTTCCTTTGCTGTATGAAGGCAGACACAACTTAATAGAGGTAAACGAAAAGCCTCTAGACAATTACTTTGAGAGAATTTCAGAGCCACTAACACCTTACGGTAAGGCCGCACTCAAACGAAAATTCAGTTCAAAGAACCAACTGAACAAGGCAGAAGAGATAATCTATGCCAGAGCATGGGATATTTCAGATCACTACGAACAAAACGTTCAAGGCATTCAGTTTGGAGGTCTAAAGGCAAAAGGTCAGTTAGTTGCTCCAAATAAAACTACGGCCATTCGCTACAGAGAGTTTATCAAGCAAATTGGTAAAGTGAGTTGTGAAGTACTTATCTCCGCTCCTGATGTTCGCGAAAATCATGAAGATGCTTTTGAGGAAAGCGAGGATTTAATATTAAAATTCTGGAAAGCCATGCTTGACAAATACGGCAATTCTGAAACCTATGAGAAGTCAATCATCAACGCTTTTAAAAAGCAGGATCATCCCGAAATCATTATTGTAGTAGACAAACTCTTAACAGGATTTGATGCTCCTAACAATTACGTCCTATACCTCACAAGGCAATTGAAAGAGCATACACTGTTGCAAGCCATTGCGCGGGTTAACCGCCTTGCGCCAGGCAAAGAGCACGGATTGATTATTGACTACTATGGTAATTTAGAGAACCTTGATACAGCGTTAGAAACCTATTCAGGCAGCAACCAATTTGATGCTGCCGATCTCGAAGGCACATTGACAAACATAAGCGAAGAGATCAAAAAACTACCACAAGTCCACTCTAACGTATGGGACATCTTCAAGGAAATCAAAAATAAGTATGACGAACCCGCCTATGAAGAACTATTACAGGACGAAGCCATACGTCACCTTTTCTATGAAAAGGTCTCAGCTTTCGCACGACTATTAAAACTGGCTTTATCAAGCTTTGAGTTTATCAGTAATACACCAGAAAATCAAATCAATAAATATAAGCAGGATGCCAAATTCTTTCTTGGTTTGAGAGTATCGGTGAAAAGAAGGTACTTCGATGATATTGAATTTAAAGAGTACGAACCTCAGGTACAAAAGCTGATTGATAAGCACATCACAACAGAAGGTGAAATGCTACGGATTACTGATGTGGTAAACATTTTTGATAAAGAGCAGCGTGAACAAGAGGTAGAGAAAATTACCAGTAAAGCAGCCAAAGCCGACCATATCGCCAGCAGAACCATTAAAGCGATAAATGTCAAGATGAATGAAGATCCTGTCTATTATCAGAAATTTTCAAGACTCATTCGAGACACAATAGACGATTATCACCAGCATCGGATTTCAGAGGCCGAGTATCTTAACAAAGCCAAAAAATTTGAAGACCAATTCCATACAGGCAGACAGGATAATGTGCCGAAAAATCTGGAAGGCAATAGTACAGGAATCGCTATCTACAACTTAGTAAATGAGATATTCAAAGGCTTGCTAACCCGCACGGAAGAAAGCCCGAATATCAGTGCATTGATAGCAGAAGGAATTGATAGCATAATCAAGTCAGTAGTTTTTGAAAATGGTAAACCCATTATTGACTGGGTCAATAAGTCAGATATTCAGGGTAAAATCAAAATAGAAATTGATGATTACCTGTTTGATATAAAAACTCAGCGGGACATTGACTTACCGCTGGATCTAGTTGATCAAATGGTGGAAGAAAGCATTAAAGTAGCAAAGTTAAAGTATGTCTGAGTTTACTGAAACACTTTCATTCGGTTCAAAATCGATTCATTATCATCTGTCATTTCAGGATAGAAAGACGTTGGGTATTAGAGTATATCCGGATAGCACGGTGCGGGTAATCGCACCATTAGATACCTCCGTTGAAAAACTTCGTGCCAAGCTAAGAGAAAAAGCACCGTGGATTATAAAACAGCAACTTGACTTCCTATCCTATTATCCACTTACACCACCCAGAAAATATGTGAGTGGCGAAACACACCTTTACCTGGGCAGGCAATACAAGCTAAAGATTGTAGATAGCAATCAAAATGAGGTTACGCTATATAGAGGGAGATTAGTGGTAAAAAAGAAATCAAATACTTCAATAAAAACGATATTGAACGAATGGTATCGGGAAAGGGCAACAATCCAATTTGCCGAATCTTTAAAAAAAGTATTGCCCCTTTTTAAAAAATATGGTCTTGAAAAGCCTGAGCTACAAATACGAAACATGCCTACCCGTTGGGGAAGCTGCACAACAAAGGGAAAAGTGATTCTAAATCCCGAATTGATAAAAGCGCATAAAGGAAGCATCGAGTATGTTATCATTCATGAGCTGTGTCATTTAGTATATCACAATCATACAAGGGCGTTTTATAACTTACAGGAAAGAATAATGCCTGATTGTAAGAAATGGAAAGAAAGATTAGAGAATACTCTTAACTAAATACTCCAATGGGACAAAGCCTCTTCTTCAACATCCTCACATTCGATTGGCCGAAAAATAATGTTCCCTTCTTCTTTCATCAGGTGGAGCAGACCTCCTACCCTCGCCTGCACAGGCAAGTTTTTCCAAATAATATTGATTCAATCTTTCCTGGCATCTCCAAATCAGATCAAAAGTTTATTGCAACCACCTATGAAGGTGATACCGAAGGCTTCACTGCATTAGATATTGATTTCAAAACAGAAAATCCCGATTTGGTAAAGCAGTTTTACAATAGAAAACTCAAATACTATTTTCAGAAGAAACGGAATCAGATCGTCAAGACTAATTTCATTAAGGAAAACCAACTCTGGATTCCCACCATTAGCAAAGAGCCAACGAAATATAAGGTATTTGATAAGTATACCTTGAAAGTACAATTAGGTCACGTAACCGATTTTCCTGAATTAGTAATTTCCTATGACGGTCAATCAAAAGTCTGGAATACAAGTGTGGGCGAATTGCTTGCTGAGGTGTCACCTCAATTCTTTAATTGGGTACTGTATGAAAACACATTGCGCAAATATGAAGAATTAGCAACATTGGAAAATGTAGATTATAACAAGGCTTTCCCAATTGTAGGTAAACAACTCAAGATAGCATTAGAACTACCCACCGAGGCACCTTCACGGGAGAACAGATACAAATTATACCTCGATAAGATCGAATCATTTCTTGATGCATTCATCAGGGTTAAAGAATTTCAGGCAGTGATACCATTGCACAATACCAAGCTTGTCGAAGTAAGTCCAATCCGGGTAAATGTTACTGCTCAGGAAAGTAATAAACTTACTTTTGGTAACGATGGGCTAGACATCGTTCCTTTCAATGGTGTTAAAACACATGGTCCTTACAAGAAGTCCCCATACAATAAGGTTCATTTATTCTTTATTGCTCATGAGTCAGACAAACCGGTAGCAGTAAAATTAAACGAGTACTTTACTAAAGGTCTCGGTTTCTTCAAGGGTTTGCAATCCTTTGCGCAGATAATCTTTCACACCGAAAAGAACTTCAGTATCTTCTTCAAAGACAAGGATAACCCTATAGCTGAAATACAGAATCTTTTATTAAACGATAGAAATATTGATCGCGATCTACAATACATAGCGATCTACATTACACCCTTCACGAAATTCGAAGCCGATCTTCAAAAAAGAGAAATCTACTATAAGGTTAAAGAACTGTTACTAAAACGTGGCATTACCTCCCAATGCATTGATGCCAATAAAGTGATGGAACAAGGAGAAACTTATGTCTATAGCTTACCAAACATTGCCGTAGCCATTCTCGCCAAGTTGAAAGGAACTCCCTGGAGATTGAACACACCAAAGAAAAATGAGTTGGTAGTTGGAATTGGAGCATTCAAACACGCATCTCTTGATGTACAATACATTGGCAGCGCATTCAGCTTCGATAACACAGGTCATTTTAACAACTTCGAATACTTCATGAAAAGTGAGGTAGATATATTGGCTGGCTCCATAGTTCACTCGGTAAGAGAATACGCGTCCGTCAACAGTAAACCAGAAAGGCTTATTATTCATTTCTACAAAAGCATGAGTGATAGGGAGCTCGAGCCCATCGAGAAAGGATTAAGAGATCTTGGGTTGGACATCCCTGTTTTTATCGTTACAATTAATAAGACCGAGGCGGAGGACATATT
>DAOOCD010000248.1:0-5238 GCA_035408225.1 Cyclobacteriaceae bacterium
GCCCATTTACACCTCGGGTCAGTTCACCACCAATGATGAAACTTTTCTCTCCTTTAAGACAGGTGGAATCATTGATAGAATATTTGTCAAAGAAGGTGACAGGATTCAAAAGGGTCAACTTCTTGCAACCCTAAATCTAACCGAAGTAAATGCGCATGTATCACAAGCAGAGCTTGAATTTGAAAAAGCGAAACGCAATTACGACCGTGTTTCCAACTTATACAGAGATAGCGTTGCAACCCTCGAGCAATTTCAGAATTCAAAAACCTTGCTTGATATGGCCAGTAAGCAACTCGAAACAGCCCGGTTTAATCGTTCTTATTCCGAAATCAGGGCACTTACTAGCGGACATGTCTTAACGAAAAGTGCAAGCGAAGGCCAGGTGGTTGCCCCGGGTAGTGTGGTGCTGCAAACCAATGGCAGTAAACAAAATGATTGGGTACTAAAAGTAGGAATCAGCGATCGCGAATGGTCCCGCATTCAATTGGGTGACAACGCATCGGTATCTATGGATGCGCTACCGGGTGAAATGTTTATGGCGAAAGTGGTACAAAAATCAAGTGGAGTAGATTCAGCAACAGGCACATTCTCGGCAGAACTTCGATTGACAGGTGCTTTGCCCAAGTCGATAGCCAGCGGCTTGTTTGGAAAAGCGATCATCACACCTTCATCCAAACAAAACGTGTGGTCGATACCCTATGATGCGCTTCTCGATGCAGGTTCACAAACCGGGTTTGTGTTTGTTACGAATGATATGAAGACTGTTCAGAAACAACAAGTTATTATTTCAGCTATTGAAAAAGACAAGGTTACCATCAGTAGTGGTCTTGAAACTGCACACTATATCATCATTGCCGGTAGCGCGTACCTGCGTGACAATTCTTCCATTCGAATCATTAAACAATAAAGTATCAGCTGCATAAAAAATCCGGAGATAAAATAAATCCTTAAAAATCAACCAGCCATGAAAATATCAGAATTTGCGATCAAAAATTACCAATTCACATTGGTGATCTTTCTCATGATCATCTTGTTGGGAACTTCAACAATTCTCCACATGCCCCGCTCAGAAGACCCGGAGATTCATACGCCTCAATTTCCCATCGTGGTGGTGTACCCCGGTACTAGTCCAAAAGACATCGAAGATCTGGTGGTTAACCCGATGGAACGGAAGATTACGGAACTTGAAAATATCAAGCGCGTAAAAACTACCATCAAAGATGGTGTTGCCGTGATCCTTGTGGAGTACAAATATGGAAGTGATGTGGAAGCGAAATATTCTGAACTCATGAGAGAAGTAAATGCCTTACGCAATGAACTTCCTGGCGATATCGCAAGCATTGAGGTAAGCAAAATAGAGCCCTCCGATGTAAACGTGATCCAGATCGCATTGGTCTCTGAAAACACATCGCGCAACACATTGAAAGAATATGCAGAGAAACTGAGAGACGAGCTGGAACAAATAAAATCGCTGAAGAAGGTAGAGATTCATGGCCTAAGTGACAGGATTGTTCGAGTGGATTTAGAACTGGAAAAAATGGCTCAGATGAATATACCGCTCGAAGCAATTCTTGGAAGCATCGGCAGTGAAGCTGCCAATATTCCTGGCGGAAGCGTTGAAGCGGGAAACAAGTCGTTCAATATCAATACCAGCGGAAGCTACAAAGACATTGAAGAGATTCGCAAAACAATAGTCTATTCCTCGCATGGCAAAAATATTCTTTTACAGGATATAGCGAAGATCAACTATGATTATGCAGAAGAAATGCACATTACACGCCTCAATGGGTACCGCTCTGTATTTGTAACGGCTGCACAAAAGACTGGGGAAAACATTTCCATGACACAAAAAATGTATTTGCCCTTGATCGATAAATTCAAATCAACTCTTCCGGCCAATATCGACATGGTCCACCATTTCGATCAGGCAGACAATGTGAACAAACGACTCGGCTCACTGGGATTCGATTTTGTGTTCGCTATTTTATTGATCTCCATTACCCTGCTCCCATTGGGACAACGGGCTGCTTTCATTGTGATGATTTCTATTCCTCTCTCCCTGGCGATTGGAATTATCATGCTAAATGTATTAGGATTTACACTTAATCAATTAAGTATTGTGGGCTTAGTCGTAGCCCTCGGCTTGCTGGTGGATGATAGCATCGTAGTGGTGGAGAACATTGAACGTTGGATACGTGATGGGCATTCGCGCTTAGAGGCAACGATCAAAGCAACCAAACAGATTGGGTTAGCTGTTGTTGGTTGTACGGTTACGCTGGTTATCGCATTTATGCCGCTTGCCTTTCTACCGGAAGCACATGGTGACTTTATCCGCAGCCTTCCCATGAGTGTGATCTTGTGTGTTATCGCTTCCATGCTCGTATCCTTAACCATTATCCCATTTCTAAGCAGTCGATTGTTGAAAGAACATACGGGTCACCCGGAAGGAAATATCTTTATGAGAGCCCTGAAGAAATTGATTCATGGAAGTTATGCCAGATTGCTCGACAAAGCGTTGGCCCGCCCTACCCTCACGATTGTTATAGCGGCTGCATTATTTTTTGGCTCACTACAGCTTTTTCCTGTCATTGGGTTTAGTCTTTTTCCAGCCTCTGAAAAACCTCAGTTTCTTGTTGAAATCACGACACCGCATCAATCCAATCTTACGTACACGAACAAAGTCACCGCTCAGATTGAAGCCGAATTGAAAAAGGAAAAAGAGATACAATACTTTGCTACCAACGTGGGGAAGGGAAACCCGCGGATTTACTATAATATCCTTCCTGAAAATGAACGCACCGACTTTGCTCAAATATTTGTACAACTCGAAGAGCATACCTCTCCAAAACGCAAACTGGTGTTGATTGAAGAACTACGCACAAAATTCGCATCCAATGCAGAAGCTGAAATTAAAGTAAAAAACTTTGAACAAGGTGCACCAATAGCTGCTCCGGTTGAGGTGAGGCTTTTTGGTGAAAATCTTGACACGCTCCGGATGATTGCAGGGCAGGTTGAAAACTTGCTGGAAACCACCAGTGGCACCATTTACATTGAAAATCCGGTTGCCCATCTAAAATCCGATATCCGAATAGACATTAATAAAGACAAGTCGCGGATGCTTGGAGTTCCAACTATAGTGATTGATAATACGATCCGTCTTGCCGTTGCCGGGATTCCAGCAGGGAAGTTCTCAGATCAAAACGGAGACGAGTTCAAAATCCTCATGACAAAGTCCAGACAACAACACCCTACGTTGGAAGTGCTGGACAATCTGTTTGTGAATACCAACCGAGGTAGTGCAATACCCCTGCGTCAGGTAGCCCACCTCCATATGGAGTCCTCTCCTATTAAAATCAACCACCATAATAAATTGCGTACTGTTTCTGTAAATGCGTATGTAAAAAAGGGGTTTCTCAATGACAACGTTACGAAAGAAGTGATTGCAAAGATGGACAAACTCAACCTTCCGGAAGGCTATAGTTATGTGATGGGCGGAGAATTGGAAAGTCGACATGAAGGATTTGGTGGCTTTGGCAGCGTGATAATCGTAACCCTTTTCTTGTTCATTGCTGTATTGATCCTGGAGTTTAAGAATTTCAAAAGCACGTTGATTGTGTTATCTGTAATTCCATTGGGTATCGTTGGTGCAGTGGTCGCATTATTCTTAACCGGTAATTCGCTTTCGTTCATTGCTGCAATTGGTTTAATTGCCCTGGCGGGGATTGAGGTGAAGAATACAATCCTTCTTGTGGATTTCACCAATCAACTCCGCTCAGAAGGTAAATCATTGGAAGAAGCCATTCGTGAAGCTGGTGAAGTGCGTTTTCTTCCGATCATCCTGACCACATTGACAGCCATAGGAGGTTTAATGCCGATTGCGATATCCACTAATCCGTTGATATCACCCCTGGCGATTGTTATCATCGGAGGCTTGATCAGTTCAACTTTGTTGTCGCGCATTGTAACCCCGGTAATCTACAAATTGATACCACCCAAGGTTTCTAATTCATAAGTTAACCTACAGGAAGCGCGTAAGTTTAGTGGCCAGAGAATTATTTCTTTGGCCACTTCTATTTGCGATCACTTCTATCCGCCCTATTTCTCTTCCATTTTTGACTTTCCAGGTTGTCCTTTTATGACGCGTTGTTGACCTAGGGCAATAGGGTAAGGAACCTGACCTTTGATTCATCGAAGGGAAATAAAAATTAAAACAAACAGCATTATGAAAAAGCAAAAGATACTTACTCTGATCATAGGCGTTATTGTTGGTGCACTTACCGTATTCCTGCTAGGGTCGTGCAGCGAAGAAGAATTCAATCCGGGTCTGACAAGGAATTTCACTATTCAAGCTTCTAATGGCGCTGCATACGCGATAAAAGTTGCCTTGCCAGAAGACTACCATTCATCTTTTGAAAAGTATTCAACAGTCTATGTTCTAGATGGTCAAGAAAATTTTGATTTCGTAGCGAATCACTGCAAAGAAATTGCCAACAGAAACTCAGTTCAACATGTACTGGTGGTAAGTATTGGATACGGCAATGATCGGAGCATTGATTATACACCAACGAAGGTAGGTTCAAATACCGGGGGTGGTGCTCAATTCCTGGATTTCATAGAAAAGGAATTAATTCCACGAGTTGAGCAGGATTTTAGGGTGGATACCACCCGTAGTAGCCGGGTTATTCTTGGCCATTCCTATGGTGGTTTATTCGGTGCCTGCGTGTTTGCTGTCAATAATAACCTGTTTGGCAATTACATATTGTTGAGTCCTTCAATTTGGTTTGACAATGAAGTTTCTCTGCTTTTGGAAAAACAAAAAAGAGACATTAACAAGGACAATCCTCAACTGGTATTCCTGGGTATCGGTGAAGCGGAAAATTCCGGAAGAATGCAAGCACCTTTCGAAGCGTTCTATCAAACACTGCGCGATCACTATACCGATATTAAATTATCAAAGAACCAGGAAAAGAATCTTGATCACGTAGGCTCGAAGAATCCAAATATCATTAAGGGTCTCAACTACTATTTTAAAAACAGATAACCACATCATTTCTTAAAAATAATATGGATATGAAACATAAGATATACTTAGCACTTGCCATTATTGTTTGTGCAGTCAATTACGGTTATTCTCAAAATAACTTAGCGCCTGATGCAAAACATTCTCTACTGAGAAAGTTAACTATTGGACCGGGTGTTGGCATTCACACCAATTTTGGAACTGACTTTCTTATTTCA
>DAOOCD010000249.1:0-5226 GCA_035408225.1 Cyclobacteriaceae bacterium
GTTCTCAAAAACACGTATGCTAATCAAACAGATCGTATTGAAGCGCTACAAAAAGAGACAGCTTCTCTTCTTGAAAGAAATAACCAGTTTTTAAAAAGAGGAACCGAATTATCTTCAGAGTTAATAGTTACAAAACAAAAAATCGAAAGCCAGGAAAAAGAAATTCGGGAATTGAAGGATGAAAACAGCCGTTATAAAAACGAAACTGACTCCAGGCGGCAGGAACACTCCAATGCAGTTGCATCCCTTAAAGAGATTCAGCAAAAAATTCAGCAAGACCGACAGTATGAAGTAGAAAGCCGAACGAAAGCTGAAATTGAACGGATTCGAAATTTAAAAGCAACCTGGCTTGACCACGAAGAGCGTGTAAAAAACAGGATTCGAACTATCTGCAATAAAACCGGCATTGAGTATGTCGATAAAGTTCCCTTTAAAGGGAAACCAGACAACACACTTAGGATCAATGATGAGTTCATAATCTTTGATGCGAAAAGTCCGGCCAGCGATGATTTATCAAACTTTCCATCCTATATAAAAGCGCAGGTTGAAAGCGCTATTAAGTATGTGAAAGAAGAAGATGTAAGGCGTGAAGTTTTTTTAGTGGTACCAACAAACACCATTGAACTTTTGGACACCTTTGAATATAAACTTCCTGATTACACAGTCTATATAATCACACTCGATTCGTTAGAACCCATCATGCTTACGCTTAAGCGCATTGAGGATTATGAATTTGCAGAACAGCTGAGTCCGGAAGAACGTGAAAATATTTGCCGCGTGATTGGCAAGTTTGTGCATCTCTCCAAGCGCAGAATTCAAATTGATGGTTTTTTTGCGAAGCAGTTTTTTGAACTTGTGTATCGTAGTGAAGCAGATTTATCCAAAGATATTTTAGAAAAAGTGGCTGAGTTTGAAAAGTCTGAGAAACTAAACCCTCCGCAGGAGAAAAGAGCCCGGCAGATCAGCACAAAGGAGTTAGAAGCTGATTCAGAAAAAATACAAAGCGAAGCTTCGCAAAAAGGTATTGCCGTTCAGGACGGATTATTAATAAAAGAGATCAATAAATTGCCACTTTATTCCAATATTGAAACCGATAAAAATCAAGCTGATTTATTTAACTAACTATCTATTTATATGAAAAACCTGTTCTACATTTTCGTTGGCCTGTTGTTACTTTCTTCATGTGCCTCCACTAAAACTTCCAAAGCACCTTCCCCAACCGGCAATTGGGATTATACAATTACCGGAACGCCCGAAGGAGATTTTTCTGGTGTACTCACCATTTCAGAAGTAGACAAAACATTAAGCGCGAAAATGGCAAGCAACGTAGGCGACCTTGTAATCGACAAATACCTGTACAACAAGGAAACAATGAAAATGTCTGGCGAATTCTACTATTCAGGAGCGCTGGTTTTGTTTGATGCCGTGCTGGCCGTGGATCAAATTGACGGAGCCATGTCAACCTCAGGAATGAACTTTCCATTTAAAGCTACGCGCAAAAAGTAATTTGCATGAAGCTTACCGCAGATAACAAACTTAAGAAACTCATTGTCGTTGGCGATCGGGTATTGATACGGCCTGCGAAAGAATCTGAAAAAACGGAGAGCGGATTATATCTACCACCCGGAGTTCAGGAGAAAGAGAAAATCCAAAAGGGATATGTTATTAAGGTTGGGCCTGGGTACCCCCTGCCTATGCCGGCCGATGAAGACGAACTCTGGAAAGGGAAAGAAGATCTGATAAAATATTTGCCCTTGCAGGCGCAGGAAGGGGACCTTGCTATTTTTTTACAACGAGGTGCGATTGAAGTGATGTATGAAAGTGAAAAATATTTTATAGTACCGCAGGCTTCTATTTTAATGCTGGAGCGTGAAGAAGAATTATAATGGCCGGACTTTCTTTTGATGTGCTACGCGTTGGTAAAAAATATCGCCTCCTTAATTTTGGAGACCGCTACGAATTTGAGATTGAGCGCATCATTGGCAATGGCGATTTTAAAGTGAAAGATCTGCACACGCTGGAGCGCTTCCTGTTAAAGGATACCATCAAGTTTGGAAAGGGAAAGGACTTTGAGATTCGGGAGCTTTGATTATGCGCGATGTTTCAAATAAGATTTTGCGGCCAGGTAGAAAAAGAAAAGAGCTAATCCTACTGTAAGTAGAAGACTGCCTCCGTCCATGTGCAAAATCTTAAGCAGCGAACCAGAAATAACTGCTACACAGGAAATAACTCCACAGAAGTAAATTAATTTTTTCATGCGGTTATGTGGTTTGTTTCTGTCTTACTTGTCGCCAATCCTTAAATGTCATTTCAAATTTGATTTCATCCTCACCATGGGTGCCTACTTCTTTCCAGCCCGCTTTTCTATAAAATAATTCGGCTCTGGTATTCGGGTTTGTTCCCAGCCAAACTGTTTTTTGGGTTTTAGAAAAGTACCAGTCAAGCATGATAGTATGAAGTTGTCTGCCGATATCCTGCTTTTCATATTCCGGTTTTATAAACAAAGCCCAGATACTATTATCTTTCAGGTCGGCAATGGCAAAGCCAACAATCTCGCCATCCATTTCACAAACCCAACCTTTGCCCCGCTCAGTTAAATAAGATTCACAGAGATTCTCATCAACCAGGTCTGATTCTGATAGCATATTCTCTTTTACAGAGTACCGGACAACAAAAATCCCTTTGATATCGGCCGTAGTTGCTTCTCTGAAAATTTTGGGCATTAGACAATTTATAAAATCAGGTATTGCTTGGTCTTAAGGTTGTAACAATTTGTCGTGCCTCTTTAATAACGTCATCGGGATAATTTGATAATTCCAATATTTTAATTGCATTCCTTGTCCTTAATTGCCCTGGTTTTATACAATGGTCGAAATGAAGTTCATTGTTTTCAATTGTCTCAGTGAAATGGTATAAGTCATATTCATTGTAAAGCATGTCAACTAGCTCAATGTCGTGCGTTGATACAACTACAATATTTTCCTTACGGTTTAAATATGAGAGTATTGCTTTAGCCGAAGCAATTCTTTCAACCGTATTGGTTCCTCTAAAAACTTCATCTAAAATAAACAAGCTTTGATGAGGATATTCGATTTGGTCCAGCAACGAAGCCATTATATTAACTTCTTGAAAATAGTAACTCTTGCCATCAAACAAATTGTCATCTATTCTGATTGATGAAAATTGCTTTAGAATTGGTGAGGTGAATTCGTCAGCGAAGCAAGTATAAATTGTTTGCGCCAATATTGAATTTATTGCCAAGGTTCTTAAAAAGGTTGACTTTCCCGACATATTTGAACCAGTAATCAAAATGCTTTTATTTTTTATTGAAAGATCATTTTTCACGCAATCTTTGATAAGAGGATGATATAGGTTCTTTGCGTATAATTCTTTCGATGGGAAAACCAAAGTTGGTATACATGTCTTCTCAGTCCCAGCTCTTAATGAGGCTATTGAAATTGAACTGTCAATATTACCTATGTAGTTGAAAAGAGCTTGAATTGATGATTTTTTGTTTTCCAATTCTCTTGTTATTCTATAAAGAGTGAACACCTCTATCAAAAAAATAGCCTTCATCAACTCAGTTAAATACGTTCCTACCATGCTTAGTTCAGCTTGAATTCCGCTTCCATTATCAAATTTTATCAGACTTATTTTTTGTTGAAATGACTTTAAGTTTGATATGCTATCCTCAATTGATTTGTCAAAAAATTGTTCGTTCTTCTTTACCAATACCTTAGATACGTTAATCAGATTATTCAATTGAGGAAATGACCTTAGAAACTGAAATGTATTATTCTTATTCCAATAGTGTAAAAATATATTTAATGTAATTGGAATAAAGAGTACTATTATCAGTACCGGAAGTTTAAATGATAGAACTACCAAACATGCAACAATAAAAATATCCAGGAAGAGAAGATTAAACCATTTTGGTTTCTCTAATAGTTTATCATTCAATAAGGTAGAGATGAAGTACGCCCCATTATTATTTAGTTTCAGAAGTTCTAACTGAATTTCTTCTCGCAGTAGTTTGTTATTCGAGAATAAGTCAATAAGTCTTTCTGACTGGTCAGTGGTAACATTTGTTGGTTCTATTATTTTTTTATAGAGGAACTGCTGTCCCACTTTACTGGTGGTTCTGTCAATAAAGGAAAAGAGTCCATAAAAGTCTATGTCCTCAAGTGTTTGGTCAGTGAGTCGATGAAACTTGTTTTCCTGTACTGTGTCTGCGTACTTGCAAATGCTATCAAAATCAAATGATTCTATTTTAGGGATACCCCAAGCTGTCCGAATTGCCTCAATTTTCTTATTCTTCCTGCCCTTATTAACATGATGGATAATAAAAATTACTATTGTGATGCCTATTAATCCTAAAATAAGATACGCCATCTTGCTAAAGTCGCTCGTTTAATATTTATTTTTCAATGTTGAAACCAATATGTCCAAAATGGCCTTGCCGTCAACATCTAATTATTAACAAGGTTAAGATTTACTTTACAAAAGAATCACTACTTCATCTCACTAATCCACTTCCTAACCAACTCCACGCCTTCTTCATGCGTAATTGAGCGACCCAACTCCGGCATCATGATGCCCGGGTGAACGGATTCGATTCTGAATTGTAAAATGGACTCGTCCGGTTTACCAGGCACTATATCGTAGAGTAATCCGCCCGAGCCTTTGCCCGCAGCCACCGGGGCTTTACCCACACCCAATTTGGCAAAATCTTTTTCGTTGGCTAATAAATGCAGGCCGCTGTTTTTTGCAGGTCCATCCGCACGGTGGCAATGCGCACAATTAATTTCAAGCCAGGCCCGTGCGCGCGAATCAATTGATTCGCGCTGCTGATCATAGCTTACCAATTTTGGAATTTGATTAGCTGCCGGTAAGTCAATCAATTTTAAATTCTGCCAATGTGCCAACTGATTTTCTGCGCCTGATTTAAATTCATAATCCCCATTTAACTGGCGGGCTGAGGGACCAATGGGCATCACCTTATCACCCCGCAAATGACACCCCTTGCATTGGTTCATATTGGGTACCGAATACTTTATGTTTTTTACTTCGCCATTGTAATGAGTCCACGCTACATCCAGGCTTTTTCCAGCTACGTTCAGGTAGGCTTCTGTTTGCTCTTCATTCCAGATGTATGGCAACGTTTTCCAGGTTCCGGCTTCATTAATTAATAACCGGGTTTCAAGTATTCTAATATTTTCAGTGGGC
>DAOOCD010000250.1:0-5156 GCA_035408225.1 Cyclobacteriaceae bacterium
GCCATTTTATGTTTCTTCAGTAAAAAGAGGGTTTAATTTGAAGAAAATGAGTGAAGAACAACCCTTGATGAAACGAGTTGCCTTGCATGCCTTTTCTCTGGAATTTGCACTGATGGATTCGAGAAAAGTGACAATAGTAGCGCCTTACCCCAAAGATTTTCAGGCCCTTATCCGCCAACTGGCCGAAAACAAGAGATAAAACAGGCTTTGATAAGCAGATATAATCTGCCTAAATCTGCAACCCGGCTTGCATATTCAGTTTCTTGAATCTACTTTTGTGTCCCTTTTTGAGGGGGTAAGTATATAATAATAGGTTTTTAAAGCTAAAAAAGTGGATCATAACAGCTACAAAACAATCAATGCCAACAAAGCATCTGTAGAGAAAGCTTGGGTATTGGTAGATGCAAAAGATCAGGTATTAGGCCGTGTTGCCAGCCAGATTGCTCGGGTATTGCGTGGAAAACATAAGCCAAGCTATACTCCCAATGTGGATACGGGTGATCATGTTGTCGTAATTAATGCCGATAAAATCAAAATGACTGGTAAAAAGTGGACTGACCGTGTCTATTTTACCTATTCAGGATATCCAGGCGGACAGCGCGTTCTGACCCCGAAAATGATTGGAACTGGTAAGCATCCACAGCGATTGATTGAACACTCCGTGCGGGGTATGTTGCCAAAAAACAGCATGGGCCGCGAAGTTTTCAGAAGTCTTCATGTATATGCCGGAACAGAACATCCTCATACAGCTCAACAACCAAAAGAATTAAAATTCTGATAAATGGAGATTATTAATACCATCGGTAGGAGAAAGACCTCAATTGCCCGCGTGTATGTTAAACCAGGCAAAGGTCAGATCATCGTAAACGACAGAGATTTGAATGACTATTTCAAATCTGAAATTCTGCAAACTACTGTAAAGCAGGCACTCACTTTAGTGAAGGCCACTGATCAATACGATGTAACAGTGAATGTTGAAGGTGGTGGTAATAAAGGCCAGGCCGAAGCAATTCGTTTAGGTATTGCACGTGCATTAGTTACAATCAACAACGAAAATCGCCCTCCTCTTAAAAAGGAAGGTTTATTAACACGTGACTCACGTATGGTAGAAAGAAAGAAACCAGGTCGCGCGAAGGCAAGAAAGAAATTCCAGTTCAGCAAGCGTTAATCGATACAGCATGGCAGAGAAATTAACAACCGAAAGTTTAATGGATGCAGGTGTACACTTTGGTCACCTTACCCGCAAATGGAACCCTAAGATGTCGGAGTACATCTTTATGGAGAACAACGGTATCCATATCATCGATCTTAACAAAACACTGAAGTGCCTGGAAGAGGCAACTTTTGCACTGAAAAATATTGTTCGTTCTGGCCGCAAAATCATGTTTGTTGCTACGAAAAAGCAAGCTAAGGACATTATTAACGCTGAGGCTACCCGTCTTAACATGCCATTTGTAACAGAGCGCTGGTTAGGTGGTATGCTTACGAATTTCGCTACGATCCGCAAGTCTTTAAAGAAACTTGCACAGATTGATAAGTTGATGAAGGATGAGGCTTTCAACAACCTTGCTAAGCGTGAGCGCTTGATGGTTACCCGCGAGAAAGCAAAGTTGGAGAAATTATTAGGTGGTATAACCGACCTGAATCGCCTTCCTGCTGCATTATTTGTTATTGATGTTAAGCGCGAACACATCGCTGTTTCTGAAGCTTTGAAATTAAATATTCCGGTGTTTGCTATGGTGGATACCAACTCAGATCCCTCAAATATTGATTTTCCGATTCCGGCCAACGATGATGCTTTCAAGTCTATTTCATTGATTACCGGTCATGTGGGTAGAGCTATTGAAGAGGCGTTGATGGAGCGCAAGAAAGATAAAGAAGAAGCCGGTCATAAGAAGGACGAAGAGGAGAAACGTAAAGTAGACGAAGCTGTAGAACAGTAACAGTCAATTGGCAACGGTCAATTGACAAAGTATTTGTCAACTGCTAATTGTCAATTGCCGATTTAGAATAAAGAAAACATCGGCTTTAACAGTCGGTGTTTTTGTTTTTTATAACCATGAATCATTAAACTTTAAAGAATATGTCAGCAATTACCGCACAAGAAGTAAATAAACTCCGCACCATGACTGGTGCAGGTATGATGGATTGCAAGAAGGCCCTTACCGAGGCGAATGGTGATTTTGAAAAGGCCATCGAAATTTTAAGAAAGAAAGGACAGAAAGTTTCGGCCAGTCGTTTAGATAAAGATGCCAAGGAAGGATCTGTATTTGTAAAGACTTCGGATGATAAAAAAGAAGCTGTACTGATTGCATTGAACTGCGAGACAGATTTTGTTGCCAAGAATGAAGAATTCCAAAATCTGGGCAAGTTGATTGCGGAAACGGCTTTTGCACAGAAGCCAGCTGACAAAGACTCGCTTTTAGCTGAGAAGGTAGGCACATTAACAATCAATGAGCGCATTACGGAATTGGTAGGTAAAATTGGCGAGAAGTTAGAGATCAGTGCATTTGTACATATGAAAGGTGAGGCTGTGATTCCCTATATCCATTCCGGAAGTAAATTGGGTGTTTTGGTTTCGTTGAAGGGAGTGAATGGCAATGATGTAACTGATGCAGGAAAAGACGTAGGTATGCAAATCGCAGCCATGAGCCCGGTAGCAGTGGATGAGAAGCAGGTGGACAAGACGTTGATTGAAAAGGAACTTGAGATTGCAAAGGCGCAAATCCTGGCTGAAGGCAAGCCTGAAAATATGGTCGAGAAAATTGCTCAGGGTAAGCTGAATAAGTTCTTTAAAGACAACACCTTGTTGCCACAAATATTTGTGAAGGACAATTCAAAAACCGTTGCTCAATATCTGGATAGCGTAACCAAAGGATTGACCGTAGTTGAATTCAAGCGTATCTCAATAGGATAATTGACTTTATTAGTGATATGAAAAAAAGGGAGCGATGAGCTCCCTTTTTTGTTTAGTCATTGTCTATATCCTTGGTTTTTGATTTTAAGTTCATCTGACTTATCATGAAAATGGACAGAATTAATAATCCAAAACCCACAGTCATCAAACGAAAGCCCACCTTTGCACCATGTAATAATTCCTGAACGGAATAATCTCTTGAACTTTCCAAATCATCAAAAACAATGAAGAGGCCTGTCATAATGGAGAAAATAATCCACCCTGCCAAAAAGAGAATTGCATGAGGGTAAAACTCTGACCAGATGAAATTTTGGTTTTTATCTTTCAAACGAATTGCAGTTATTACTATAAGAATAACAAAGATCACCAGGAGAAGAAATAGTTCGATCACCTTACTATGCTAAAATTTTGTTTGTCAATTTGAAAATAATATAGGTCAGCATTGAAATGCAATAAATAGATAATCCATAGATGGCAGTAATAACAGCTACCTTTAGTCCACCCATGATTACCTGGAATGGAAGCATTTCTTTAATCGCCTCCAGTGCATCAAACGCATTGAACAAGCCGACAATAGTACCGAAAACTCCCCATACAGCTGCCAATCCACCAATTTGTTTGATAGCTTCCAACCATTTTGTGTTGAACTGTTTCTTTTGGATACGTGAGATTAGAAGATATACGATGATGCATAAGTTTACCATAAGCATCAAGAATAAAGGGAACATAAAATAAATTCCACCTTCAATGTGCAGATCAATAAATGATGATGCTAACATAATTTTAAAGTTTAGTTTTTTGATTTGTTTAGACAAGGTTAGAACAATAATTAATGCGAGAATTAATTTGTCGTCCAGAAGACTAGTTTAAGTTGGATTCTACATTTGCCATTCGCTTATGGTGAAAGGGTTCCAATTTCTGCCGAAAGGGTGGTGTTTATGACCCTTCATTTTATTTAGGATTTGAAATGAGAGTTTTTTCCTAATTATGCAGGCTAATGAAACAGCTTGAACTATTGTTGGATTATCTTTTTACGCAGCAGCGGTGGGTTATCCATGGTTTGTTTTGGTTGCTAATTCTTGTCTTTTATGTTGTTTTCTTTGGTCGGGAAAACAGCAATTATATTCAGACATTTTTCTTTGTTGGGCTATTGATGCCGGTAACGATCGGGACTACGTACTTTTTGAATTACTACCTCGTACCACGCTACCTGATGAAGGAGCGCTACGGTTTTTTTCTACTCTACTTTGTGTACACGCTTATAGGTTCCATTTTTCTGGAAATGATGATCGCCATGCTCACCTTCATTGTCATGGCAGAAGTGAATATTAAGGAGATGAGTCCAGCCTCAATCGATATTTTCTTTTTGCTTACCTCTTTACTGATGGTTGTTTTTTTTGGCGTTGCTATTAAAATGTTGCTTCACTGGCGTAAGTCTAAAGATGACTATCAACAACTGATGCGTGATAAAGTGGAAACTGAATTAAAATTTCTAAAAGTTCAGCTAAACCCACATTTTCTGTTCAACACACTGAATAATCTGTATTACCTAACTACGGAGAAATCAGATAAAGCACCGCAAGCTATTCTTCAATTGAGCGAAATACTAGACTATGTGATGCATTCCAGTAGATCCGTGTTTGTTCCGCTCGAAAAGGAATTAAAACAGGTGGAAAATTATATCGCTTTGGAATTATTGCGTTATGAAGATCGCGTTCAGGTAACAACAAAATTTTCAGGTGATTTAAACAAATATGAAATCGGCCCGATGATCTTGATTACGTTAATTGAAAACGCTTTTAAGCATGGCGTAATGCCTATCGCAGGTAAAGCATGGATTAATCTTACAGTAGCGGGGAAAGAGAACAGGTTAGTCATTTCAATCAGCAATAGTGCAATTAGTGCAAAGTCAGGAAATGGGATTGGTCTTGAAAATCTGCAGAGTCAGCTTGGTCATTTGTATAAAGGTGAGTATTCGATGGAGGTTGTGAATAAAGTCGGTGAATTTTCAATTAACTTGATTCTGAATCAAAAGAAATGAAGATCAAATACCTGATCGTTGATGATGAGCCTCTTGCCCGCAAGTTAATAGCATCGCATACCTCAAAGATTGAAGGCCTTGAGTTGGTAGGTGAGTGTGGCACTGCTATTGAAGCGGCCAACCTGTTGCGCACTAAATCTGTCGATCTGATATTTCTGGATATTCAGATGCCAGAAATGACAGGACTTCAGTTTGTAA
>DAOOCD010000251.1:0-3427 GCA_035408225.1 Cyclobacteriaceae bacterium
ACCTTGATATGTACCTATTAACCGCGAGTTAGAGATACTTGATAATGGCAAGGTATCTAATAATCAATGCAATGATCTCCAAGCTTAATCCCTCATACCGCCATTCTCGAAAAATAGTAGCCTTTAAAGCGCCTTTAAAAAAATAAGTTGTTAAAAATAAAAAAGGAATTACTGTTTGTAATTCCTTGATTATCACGTGGGCCCAGCTGGGCACGATCCAGCGACCCCTTGATTATGAGTCAAGTGCTCTAACCAGCTGAGCTATGGGCCCTCTCTAAAAACAGAGCGCAATTTTAACGATTCAACTTAATATTACCTACAAATTGGAGTATACCGATAATAATTTCTTAACCATCTCCGGATATCGTTTGAGGTTGTTAATGTAAATTTTGCTTTTCATATTCTTAATGTGTCTTTCAATGCTCCGCGCTTGTTCAATTGAACTGCAATTAATAACCAGGAATTCTTCCCAATCTGAAACTGCCGAAGTAAATTTATTAGATCCGAAAGCAGCAGAATTGTGTTTAATTAACCTTTCTGTAAATGCGAGTGTACTTCCAATGTAAAACTTCCCCAGCTTGACACTGTGTAGGATATAGCAGCAGCTAGTCATCCCTATAAAATTACGTTGCTCTAACCTCCCGATAGCTATCGGGAGAGCTATGGGCCCTCTTTGGGGATGCAATTTTAGTGATTCGAATGATAAGAACCAAAGATTTGAACCTGGCCACCGCTATGAAATAACTTTAGTGAGAGCCTTCGATGTTGATTTTTTCTGAAGGCCATTATTAGTGGCATTTTTTACATCTTTGAATCTTAATGCACCCAGTTTGGCGCCAGCAGGAATTAAAAACATCATTTTCGATTTGGGCGGAGTAATTATCAATCTCTCCGTAGAAAAAACCCATCAGGCCTTTGCAACGCTTAGCGGATTGCCGGTAACAGAAATCAAAACCCGCGTACACCATGGTGCCTTTTTCAATGAATTTGAAAAAGGGCTGATCAGCGATGAAGAGTTTCGCCAACATTTGCGAGAGTCCCTCAATATGAAGGTAACAGATTCGCAACTCGATCAAGCCTGGAATGCCATGTTGCTCGATATCCCGCTTGCACGGATTCAATTACTCGAAAAATTAAAGGCCACCTACAATATTTTTTTACTTAGTAATACCAATAATATTCACCTTCAATTTTTTAATGGAATTGTTCGCCAGCTTACGGGTAAGCCCGCCATCGATTATTATTTCCATGGATCGTTCTATTCGCATCTGGTTAAAATGAGTAAACCCGATGCGGAGATTTACCAGCATGTGCTTTCGCAACATTCATTGCTGCCAAAGGAGACTATTTTTTTAGACGATAATAAAGATAACCTGGTGGGGGCAAACAAGGTGGGCATTCACACGTTTCATGTAGAGCAACCTGACCAGATTTTTTCACTCTTTCCATGAAGCCAGGAATCAAGACCTTTCTCATTCACTCGTCCTTGTTCATTGTCACATTCATCACCACCACCTTGGCCGGTGCTGAGTGGACCTATGGAAAATCAGTTTTAGTGGGTGGTTACACATGGCAGGATTTTTATTCGGGCCTGCCGTATGCGATTTGTTTCCTAACCATACTTACCGCTCACGAGTTTGGTCATTACTTCACAGCAATCTATTATAAGGTTCGTACTTCATTGCCTTATTTCATTCCACTCCCACCGATTCCATTGATGCTGGGTACGCTGGGTGCTTTGATCCGCCTGCGTCAGCGTGTTTACTCCACCAAAGAGAATTTTGATATCGGTATTGCCGGTCCGCTGGCTGGCTTTGTAATGTCACTTGGATTTTTGTTTTATGGATTCACGCATCTGCCACCACCAGAATATATTTTCACTATTCATCCTGAGTATGAAAAATTCGGACCAGACTATGCAAATTATGTTTATGCGCCTGGCTTTTTGCCCGAAGGCTCATTGAATGTTTATCTCGGTAAGAATTTGTTGTTCTTGTTTTTTGAAAACTTTGTTGCTGATCCAACCCGGGTGCCGAACATCCACGAGATAATTCACTATCCCTTTTTATTTGCTGGATTTCTATCGTTGATATTCACCAGTATCAATTTGTTGCCGATTGGTCAGCTTGATGGAGGTCATGTGTTGTATGGATTGGTTGGACATACCTGGCATAGGAGGGTAGCGTCAGTAATTTTCCTGGGCTTCCTGTTTTATGCCGGCCTTGGCTTTGTGCACCCGAAAGAGGGTATGGAGGTGCTATGGTATAAGATTCCACTCTTTATAGGATTTCTTTATATGGCCATGCGGGGTCTGGCATTATCAAATCGCGATACATGGATGTATGCCCTTGCACTCTTTGCAGTTCAATATCTGATTGTAACCTTGTTTCCTGATGTGCGTGGTTATTCGGGATGGTTGTTGTTCGCCTTTATCATCGGGCGTTTTGTTGGAATCCAGCATCCGCCTTCAGAAAATGAAGCGCCCTTGAGTCAGGGACGTGTGATACTTGGCTGGATTGCCCTGATCATTTTTATTATCTGCTTTGCACCAAACCCATTGGAAATTGTGGAAATAGTTGGGGAAGGGCAGGTAATCGGAACTTAATTGAATTGTTACAACGAGCGTGTCGAAGAATGTCTATCGTACGATTACCTTGTTGCTTACCCACTGATTGTTTTGAAAAGTTCGCAGCAGATACAAGCCAGTAGTTGCGTTGAGTAGCTTGATCTTTGTAGTTTCTGTTTCTTTCTCTATGTCAATGACAACTTTTCTTCCAGACAGATCGAAAAGAACGGCATCTTCTATGCGTGCAGAAATATAAAATGTTCCCTGGTTGGGGTTAGGGTACACCGATACCGAAGGCTGATTTTCTGTTCCGGTAATCGGCCCACCATTACCCTTACCAAATACCGGACGAATCATCAGGCTTCCTTTCAAGGTTGTGTTTTGTTCCCACGAGCCATTGATGTTTGAGTAGATCTTATCGCCCGAATTGGTGTTTTTATCCAGGCCCACAGCAATTACTGCCGAAGAGGTTTGTTCCCAACCAACGTAAAATTGCCCTTTAACGCCAGCGGGCTCAACCAAGGGAACGCGCCAGAATTTATTCTGCGTATTGCGTTGAATGGGAATGTTACCCTGGTATAATACGGATGAAGCACTGTTGGTAAGGTCCTTCAAAACCTGAAACTTAATAATCTGATTCGAATCATCGCCAAATCGGGGAAAGTACATATCAACGGCAACGATTGTATCAGGTTGGTCAGTCCGCAAATTAAACTGGTAGGCAAGTTGAGCTCCCGGCTGATTCAATCCGGCACCATATTCCGCTTCGCCATCATCATAGGCATAATAATTTGAGAGTACATAATGTGCACTCAAACTGTCATTGGTTTTGAAGACAAGGGGACTGAAAACATTAAAATC
>DAOOCD010000251.1:3527-5116 GCA_035408225.1 Cyclobacteriaceae bacterium
GTGCACTCAAACTGTCATTGGTTTTGAAGACAAGGGGACTGAAAACATTAAAATCATAATCGCCTTCGGTAGGTGTTTTGATTTTATCGTCACCGGTATCAAATCCAACGGTTAATTTAATGTGTATAGAATCGGAAGTTGGGGCAAATGTACCTGGATCTGGAATTGTTTGCAGCGTAACAACTTCTTGTTCAGCAAAAGATAATTCACTTCCGATGTTTACATTGTTATCGAGTAGTTGATCCAAAACAACAGGCGGTTCATCTTCAAACATTGTGATCTTCGCTATTGAGAAGTAGCTAACTGGTTGCCCGTTTCCAGGCACCTGGTCTTGCCTCAGATTTGTGATGGCAATGGTCGGCTTGACTATATTGGTTGCAGTGTTGGAAAAGAAATGCTTGATAGGCATAGCGAGGTAGTCAGGGAAGAGCGATGTAATAGGGGTACTGATCGTGCGATCCGGGAAGAGTGGGAATACAGGACTGGTTTGAGACTTTCCATTACTTATGTAAATGTAATCTACATGCCAGGTATCGTACGGGCCTGATAGCCGGGCAAAATTTTGAAACCGGAATTGAAATTTATCATGAAAATATTTGGTATTGGTGATCGGTATGGTAACAGGAATAAACTTGTCTTTTAAAAGAGTTCCATCATTTTCTATTGACCACACCACTTCCCATTGGTTCAAATCATTTTTGAAGGAAAGGGAAAGAATATCACCCGCATCGGGTGGTTCGCCATTGCCTTGAAATTCATAGAAGAACGTAATGGAGATAGCAAGTCGCTCAGAGGCCGTTGGCAGATCCATACGAATGGGTGCGGAGATTAGTTTATCGGCAAAGCCCTTGGCAAGAACATCATTTACATTATATGGCTTGCCTAGCGAATCTAATCCATCAAACGTAGCAACATTTAATGAAGGGGCATTGATGCTCATGCCTGAATTAACCCAAACGGATTGCCCAAACTCCCAGCGGGTTGGGTTTACGTAGCCATCTCGCTCCGCGGAGAAGTCATCCCAGAATGGAAGTGTAATAGGAGTGATATCCTGTGTTCGGGCAGCGGAGGTTTTCTTTTCTGAGATTTCTTTTTGAATGGGAACAACCACCAACTGGCAAAAGCCAGGTATTGCGAACATCAAAAACAGAATAGTAAAAACTATCCGCACAAGGTTGGTTTATTGATTAGTGCCTTCCGTATTCTCATCCCCTTCGGTCTCTTCTTCCGGTTCTATATATCCTTTTGGACCGATCCATAAATCGACCGGATCTCCAACGCGCACGGAATCACCTTTGGCCGGTGACTGTTTATAAACGAAAGGTTCAACACCAGTAGTATCTACTCCTATCGGAATTTGCACATTGCCCAGGTGTAGATTCCAGCCCATCAGTTTAAACTTGGCTGTTTCATAAGAATCTCCAATCAGGTTCCCTATGGTAAAGTCGGCAGGGCCATTTCCATCGCCTACCACCAGGTCAATCACTGCTCCCTTCGTAATTCGCGTACCCGCTTTAATTTCTTTTCCTCCATAACGCATTTCTTTTACCAGGTTGCGGAAAGGACTGGGCACATATAAAATTCGCCCC
>DAOOCD010000252.1:0-5107 GCA_035408225.1 Cyclobacteriaceae bacterium
CGCTGCCAAACATAAACTTAGGTGCATAATAAATAGGAAAAGAGTTCACTTTACTGGTTATACTATTTTCTGTGGCTGAAAGACCTATATACCCAAAAGAAAAACCATGGGCAAATTTGCCGCCCACAGGATTATACTCATAGAGTCCATTGATTCTATATCCTGTTGCTTGCTTATCGGTGTCTTCAATGGTTGCAAAGGCATAGCCGCCTCCAAGGGTAATGGCATTCTCCTGTGCCCAGGCACCAAAGGACAGAAATAAAAGGATGAGTAATATTAAATTTTGTTTCATAAGATCAAGTGTTTAGTTGAAATCAATTAATTAAAGGATGCAATTTATACTTCTTTTCATTTCATAGTGATACCATTAATCGTTATTCTCGGTAGCTTTACTATTATCTTGATAAAGAAACATCAATAACCACTTAAAGTTCAATGCTATTTGCATTACTTTTAGAATGAATTTAAAGTTTCTAAACATAAGAACCTTACACCTATGAAAAATAATCTAATAAAGGTCGTGCTTTTGGCTGGCGTTATATTGTTACCAATAGCCTGCAATCCTAAGAAAGAAGATCCGATAGCTGCACCGGTAGTCGATATAGAACAAATTAAAAATGAAATTCAAGCTAAGGAAAACGAATTTGCTGAATTGTATAATACCGGGGAATTGAGAAACATTGGATATTATGCAGATGATGCCACAACGTTTGCTCAAAACAGGGAGCCATTGGTAGGCAAGGCGGCAATAGTAGCTTATTTAAAAGAGGGTATTGCCTCTTCACCGGAGGGTAATAAAATTTCATTTACAACCAATGAAGTTTTCGTATCCAATGATGGGAATCAAGTGGTTGAAACCTTGAAAGAAACCGATGGCGATACGAACCATCGAAAGAACTTAGATGAATTCTGCGAGATGCTTCAAAAGAATATGGCCATTATCTCTACTAAGTTAAGTGCGGCCTACTTTAGTCACTCTACTTACCAGACACAAGGAAGTAAAGATGGTTTTCAATTTGAAGTCTAATGCGCTATAAAATCCGACATAGCACCGAATACAAATACCAGGAATTGGTGACCACCGGTCATAACCGGTTGTGTTTAGTGCCCCTTCATCTGCCCGAACAAATCCTGCTTTCAACCGACATAAAAATTTCTCCCACACCCGATGAACAGGCTTATCTCACCGATTTCTTTGGCAACACACTATTATTTATCTCCATTTATAAAGAGCACGACCTGTTAACAATAAATTCAGAAAGTGTCGTAGACATAGCGCCTCGTATCAATGCTGATCGCGCCCAACAATCGATTCTGCCTTGGCAAAATGCCAAAGCGCAGATTGCCCTGCAAGGCGATTTTTATGCCGATGTGATTCAATACACATTACCTTCGCAGCATGTTCCGTACAGCCAGGAGATCAGAAATTTTACGCATGACTGTTTCCCTGAAAATGGTACACTATGGAATGGATGCCAGGCATTGATGCAAAAAATATATAGTTACGTAGCGTTTAAACCCGGCTTTACTACCGTAAACACCCCGGTTGAATCCGTACTTAAATCACGCAAAGGTGTTTGCCAGGATTTAGCGCATCTCATGATTGCTTGTTTGCGAAATATTGGATTGCCAGCACGGTATGTTAGTGGTTATCTTGAAACCATGCCGCCACCCGGCAAAGAAAAGTTGGTTGGCACCGATGCTTCTCATGCATGGGTGTCAGTTTATTTTCCGGATGTGGGTTGGGTTGAGTTTGATCCTACTAATTGTCTTCTGCCTTCTTATCAACACATCACTGTTGCCTATGGGCGCGATTACTATGATGTTGCCCCCATTAAAGGGATTGTATTTAGTTCGGGAAATCAGACTCTAACCGTAAAGGTGGATGTGGAGCAGATAAATTCTTAAGGAAGTATTCCAGAAGAGCCTCAAATAAGAACTTTTGCTACCAAAGTCTATCCTTTGCTTTGGTAATATCTGCTTGCGAGAAAAGCTATTGGAAGACCAATGCATACCATCAATACTGAAATCCCGATAAGGGCACCGCTCAACGTAATCGGAGTAGATGGAACACGGCTTAAGGGTAATATCACCAGGTTCATGGATAGCCATACTACAAGACCAAAAGCGATTCCAGATACAACCCAATTCTTTAATAGAATCGAAAGCTTTAGGCAAAGTATAAAAAATAGCAAGGTCCAACTTATGGCAATAACATAATGAAAAAAGATACCCAGCAAGGGCATGGATATTCCTCCAGAAAGAGCTTCTTGTCCAAAAATGCCGCTTGCTATAAATCGATACACAACCAAGGGATTTTTGCCAGTGCGTAGGAAATAGATAAGTGCTGCTGCGAGCCCATCTAATGTGCCAGCTACAATTCCTGCGAATACAATAGCTCGTGTTTTCCGTGTTGCCAAATGATTCATTTTCCCGATACCATAAACACAAGTGATCGGATATCAAATCCGGTCATTTGTTGATCAACTCAAATTCTCTGCTGATTAATAATTCTTATAAAACTCCACCATTTTATTCGTGATTTGATCGAACAGTGGCTTAGAGAACTCAACAAACAAGTCCTGATTGCTTGGGGACGGTAATTCTTTGCGCTTTGCCAAATTCACCTGTTCAGGTGTAAGTGCACGGCTATCTCCATTGTATGTGAGCCATTCAGAAACCCATACGGTCTCACTTGGCATGCGTTGTTCGCTAATCACTGCCCGGGTCTTCGCATCAATTATTCTGAAATTAAGGACCCCGCGCGAGGTAATCGTTTTTTTATACTGATGTACGGTGGCCTTCACTTTTCCAAAAACCTTGGTCGTGTCAACAGCTCTTTCCTCATTGAACAGATACCACACGTGATGATTTGAAGCGGAGGCTATCATAATGGGAGTACCCTGATCAACTGACATCAGGCTGGCCATTCCAGCACCATCGCCATCATTTCCTTTGTCTTTTGACTTGTCTTCCTTTTTCTCAGACTTACATTCTCCAGTTACATCACCATGGGCAAGGTGTGCCTTTACCGCAGACTGCGGCACTGTCAACGTTTTGCGCTCACTTGGTTTGCCAGGGGGTTGGTGACAAATAGTTACTTGCTCTTCTGCCTTACTGGCATCATCTTTCTTTTCATCACTTTTATCACTCTTTTCCGATCCCTCTGTCTTAGCATCCGATTTTTCGTCTTTCTTATCACTACTATCCTTGTCATCCGATTTCTTGCCATCAGATTTTTCATCCTGCTTATCCGAGGCAACTGCTCCTACCCCTGCTGCAACGCCAACTCCTACCACATTCTTATCATCACTCTTATTGTTATTTTCAGTTATCTTTTCATCCGATTTTTCTTCCTTCTTATCACTTCCCTTATTCTCAGATTTCTTATCATCGATGTTCTCGGTGGTACAATCACCAGTAACATCACCGTGAGCAAGGTGAGCTTTTACTGCAGACTGAGGTACTTTTAATGTTTTACGTTCGGCCGGGTTACCGGGAGGTTGGTGACAAATAGTTACCTGTTCCTCTGCTTTACTGGCATCATCTTTCTTTTCGTCATTCTTATCTCCATTGCCTGATCCATCTGGTTTAGTCTCTGTTGTTTTGGTCCCATCCGATTTTTCGTCTTTGTTATCAGTGGCAACTACTCCAACACCTACCCCAACTCCCACTGCCGCCTTATCTACCGGTTTCTTCTCTTCAGTTTTCACCTCCTCAGTTTTATTAGCAGTGGTTGTGTTATCACTCTTACTCACCTCGGTCTTAGTTTCTACAGGTTTTTCTTCGGTTTTTATCTGATTCACATCACTTGATTTCTCAGTCTGAATAGTTTTAGTCTCTGTTTTTGCCGCTTCCCCTGAACTAACCGGATTCTGAGTACCAGCCGCTACAGCAACTCCAGCCACGGGTTTAATCACAGGAACTTCCGTGTTTGTACTTTGTATATTTCCTTTGGTGTCTGCAATTGTATAGGCAACAACCACACTATCCCGCTCTACCTGAGATTCCTTTTCATTTACATATACCTGACCAATAGTAAACTCTTCAAATGTTAATTGCACAATATGATCCGGATTAATCCGCTGCGATTTTGCATCGGCCATCTTATAGTACTTAACAAACTCATTTGTCTGATTGGAAACCAAATATTCATTAAGCTTACTATCAAAATAATGTGCATCCAGGGCATAGTTTTTTGCGACTACCGGAATGGGCTCAACTGCCACTTTTATGGTTGCCATGGCGAGGGCTTCCTCTATTCTTTTGGAAACATCCTTGTAGCCGGGAACAAAATCGTTCGTATTGATAAAGAGATAATACGCCTTTTTTGCATTAGTACGATCTCTCATACCCAGCGCCAGAATTCCTGCATTGTAACTTTCCTCAGCCGCCTTCTGCCGGGCATCTGCAAGTTTTACCTGGTAACTGATTGGTTTCGAAATAACAGCTGACGAACCCGGACAACGTTGAATCTGGTCATACATGGATTGTAACAGAGTATACTGTTGTACTACCTCCCGCCATTTAAATTCAGCATTTGAAGCAATAGCCACAGTTACCCTATCATCATGGTATTTTAATGCCAGCGGATATGCTGCACAAAGGGTCTTCGATGATTTTCTATGCCCAGGATTCCTGCAAAGGCGATTGGCAGCCGTTATTACAGCATCATAATAATTGCCTCGCTCATAAGCAGATTTGCCCGATGAACAAGAACTTCCAATTATAATGATTAGTACAAAAAAAGAAAGATAGGCAGGTCTAAGTAGCTTCATGGATGGAATTTTTATATGAATTTAATTCTTTTGGCACGAATGCCAAGACAATTAATGAGCCAAATTTTTATGAATAAACTCTCGGGTTCTGAATTTTATGTTTTCTTTCCAGAACTTACATACATGTTACTCCATTCAAACTACGAGTTCTATATTTACCGAATCAATTAATCCAATAGCTCATGATCAACCGATTTGCCGGAGAAATTCACATCAACCCCATGCGCATTTTAAGGAATGATGATTTCAATAATGATGGACATATCAAAGATATTGAGGCAACTCTGAAAGAAGCTATTGAATTGAATCAAAAAATAAATATCCGGTTA
>DAOOCD010000253.1:0-1165 GCA_035408225.1 Cyclobacteriaceae bacterium
GCATCCAGGTTGGCCATTTCGCCTTCGCCATCGCACATGATCAATACATTAGTAACCCCAACATCGTCTGCGCGCTTTTTAAGTTCAGTGAGATAGGCAGTATCCTTTGCCTTATCCATGAAGAATTGATTTACATACTCCACGGCACTAATCCCAAATTCATTTTTTGCCTTGGCGGGAAATTCCAGGTTTTCAAATTCTTTGGCAAATAAGGCTTTGTGTAATGACCACTCAGCTAACGAGATTTTAAAAAACAATTCTTTAGTAGTTGCAGCAACCTGCTCACCCGATGCTTCTGAAGCGGGCTTTCCTGTACAGGCTGCAAGGAAGGAACTTGCACTGATACCACTTAAAGTTAATAAGCCCAATGATTTGATAAACTGTTCGCGATCCATAGAAGTTAGGGTTAGAAGTTGATACAAGATTGTGAAGAAAGATAAAGAGAAGAGATTCGACAGAAAAATTTCTTGTGCTAAGTGGCCAAACCTGTACGAGGAAGGCTTTAAAAGGGAGCTCCATGTGTTTGGCTGATAATAAATTCTGCTACTGGCTTTGATTTTCGCATTAGATTGACAGCCAGGTTAGAAGACCACTCGTTTCCAAACAGCCTTTGAATTTGTCGGCCAGCCCAAAGTCTGCGGGCGAAGTGCGAATTCCATGAAGTTGAGTAACTGGTTTCTAATTTTGATCGTGTTAATTTTCCATTGACAAAATCCACAACCAATTCGCTCAGAATTTTTGCAGAATGAATAGCCATGGCCATACCATTACCACACAATGGAGTAATCATACCGGCAGCATCCCCGGCCATGAGCACATGGTTTTCTATTGGGGATTTAGTGGCAAATGAAATTTCATTGATCACTTCAGGGCGTTCAAATAAAAACTCTGAATTCTGAAAAACAGATTTAAGAAATGGATTTTTGTACAGGACTTTTTCTTCCATTTCTTTTATGCCGCCAAATTTTTTCAGATTGTTTCGATGGGTGAGGTAGCAGAGTGTGTACTTACCTTCTTCAATTTGACTTAATCCGCAATACCCATCCTTAAAATTGTGTAAGGAAATAAGGTTAGCCGGATGATCAGTTCGAATATGATATTTTACACCAGCATAGGGCGATCTTTTTCTAATAAAGTTTCGATCCAGTGAAATATCCATTCGGGA
>DAOOCD010000253.1:1265-5106 GCA_035408225.1 Cyclobacteriaceae bacterium
GTAACGGAGATGTTCTTCTCAGCCAGGCAGTTTGCGCAAATCAAACCCGCAAGGCCACCGCCTACAATAATTACTGTTTCCACTTTTGTTTAATTATAATGACCAAAAACAGCGTTTTCTCAAACGATGTCACTAAAAAATTAAATTAACAACAAATCCCTGAATCCATTTTGACCGTTTAACTGTTTTAGATGTATACTTGAATCTATGGATAAAAACTTGAACCAAGGTGAAGAGTTAAATGTGTTGGTAGTTGGTAACAACCCTATTGAGCTAACCCGAACTTTCGAAAGCCTCAAGAAAATTCGTGATCATAAAGTGATTACAGAAATCGCGTTTGATTTAAGGAGTATAATTGATCGTCTTACGCACTTTAAGCCTAACTATATTGTACTTGATGATAACCTTGGCCAGTCTCAATTGAAAGCCACTGTTAACATATTGATCAGAAATCGCAGAACAAAGGATATCCCTATAACAATTTTGAAAAACTCCAATTATCACGAAGCAATGAATACAGGAGTTATGAATTATATTTTGAAGGATTCTATAACAGGCGAATCGCTCTACACAGCTCTTAAAAACTCCTTGAAGTTTAAGAAGACTCAACTATTTTTGCAGCAGGCCTATAGAAGAAGAAAGGGGCAATTGCTAAGAGTACTTAAACCATAATTACAACGGATCTTCCAATCTGAATTGCCGTTTAATTTTTTCTCCACTTCTATCAATTTGCAGACTTATTTTTCGTCCTGGTTTTGAATTTAAGAATCCGTTGATTGAATTCAAGTCAAGGTCTGAAGCTGAAATTCCGTTTACGCTTAATATTCGATCGCCAACTTTCACATCAGCTTGTTCGGAAGCTGAGTTAGGCCGAATGTTTGTGATTTCGAAATTCTTCAACATGGATCCTTTAGCGCGAATAGTCAATCCGCTCAGGCTATAGTAGAAATCTTTTTTGTATTGAGAGTTCTTCTTTAGATAGACTCTCTCTCCGGGGAAATTGTATATGACGGTAAACCGGCTAAGGATTTCACCACCGATTGAACCATTTCTAAACACGGATCGACTTGTTTTTATGGTATCCATATATGCATTTGGGTCGGGGAAACTGGTTAGAACATTGTTGATTTCATATTTGCCGAGTTTCAAGGAATTTATTTTTCCAATCTGCCCGGTAATTACCCCTCCAAGTCCACGCCCTACAATGCTGGTCACATTTTTTTCAGGCACTTTGATTTTAGGATTTGAACTTGTTTCCAGAAAAAGGCCATGACTGGCGCCACTATCAATCAGTAACTTGGCACTCAGGGTAGTGGTGTCGTTCATCTCCAAACTTACGGTTATATAGGGTTTGGTATCCTCAATATGAATTGGCAGCCACTGAAATTTTTTCTTCTCTTTGAATCGCTCAGGCAGCATGAGCGTGAGTGTTTTCTTTTCATAATTAACCTCAATAATGAATCGACTAAAAAGCTCATAGCCCATAATGCCATGGACATCAGTTCCTAAATAATTTCTTAGTTCGAGATAATCCTGATCCAGCACCAGCATGGCATGTCCGCGTCCTTGCACCCCTGGCATATCCAAAGAAACATTATTGGTTACGTAGGCGTCCACTAGTTTTTCGCCACCCGGACCCGCGATTGTGTATTTCCTTGAGTACTGCAAATTGAGAATATCGCTATAGGCCTTTTCGGTAAGAATGGAGGTGCGAACTCCGGTATCTAAAATAAATTTAAGAGGTAATTGATTATTAAGGATCATAGGTACAACCACCAGATTGTTATAGATCTCAATCGGAAATTGAACCCTGGTTTTGCCTGCTGGAAGTGAAAAGCCCAGCACCTGAGCCATGCAAAACGAGGCATGCATCAACACAATTAGAGATACTAAAAAACTCCGTAAAAGCATGAGTTACGTAATAGACTCTTTTAAAGCTACCAATTTTTGTGAAGCCCTGTTTATTAAACGCTAATTACTCCAAGTTGGATGAGAAGATTTTTTGGGGAGTCAGCTACCCTGATTTCCTGAAGATTTTTTGATTGGAGAAATCCTTCCTGCACCATGGTTTGCATTTGGGATATAAGTGAGTCGAAATAATGATTGGTATTTAGTATACCTACCGAAGCATGAATAAGGTCAAGCTGCTTCCATGTTAAAATTTCAGCTAACTCATCCAGGGTTCCCCAACCACCGGGTAAAGCAATAAATGCATCGGCCAAATCTGCCATGCGTCTTTTCCGCTCGTGCATACTGCCTACAATCTCCAATTGGGTTAACCCGTTATGGCCAACCTCTTTTTGCATTAGGAAATCAGGGATAACTCCAATGACTTTACCGCCATTGCTCATCACCTGATCAGCCAGAATTCCCATAAGGCCGATATTGCCGCCACCATATACCAGGGTTGATTTGGTTTCGCACAACAGGGTAGCTATTTCCTTCGCGGCTTCCGCGTAAACAGGGTTATTCCCTGCACCGGATCCACAAAAGATGCAGATATTCATTTAGCAGAATGAAACTATATTAATGCTTAATGTCGTGCTCGTTATCGCTCACTTTACGGTTTGGGAAAGCCCAAACGGAAACGATCGCAAGAATGAAAAGGGCAATTACAACACCAAAAACTGTCATGGCAGGATATTTTTAAGAATCAAATTTAGATCAACCAGCTATATTATTTGCAAAATCAACCTTAAAAATTGTAAACTCGTGAACTTATTATAGCTCAGACGAGTCATCACCCACAAAAATAGCGACTTCCAATGAAGAAATTCCTCCTTGTTTTAAGTGTTATTCTAATCATCATTTTGGGTGTGCTCACCTATTTCAGGGTGTACTATACCAAGTCATTTAGTCCTGAAGACGAAGTAACCTTTGCCAATGGGGACTTAAAGATTCATGTCCTCTACAACAGGCCTTTCAAAAAGGGCAGGGTGATATTTGATAGCCAGGGTCTGGTCCCTTATGGAAAAGTATGGAGAACGGGCGCCAATGAGGCAACCATTTTTGAAACCAACAAAGACCTGAATTTTGCTGATAAAACTCTTAAGGCAGGTAGGTATTCTTTTTTTACAATTCCTGGTGAGCAGACATGGTCTATCATTTTTAATGAAGAAACCGGGCAATGGGGCGTAGGGTTTAATGGAGAGGCCAATCGCAATCCCGCCAAGGATGTGCTTACCGTTGATGCCCCGTCAGTTTTACAAGGAAAGGAATTTGAACAATTTACTATTTCAATAGAGCAAGCAGGGGAGGAAATGGAGTTAATTTTAATGTGGGATAAGACCCTTGTGTCAGTCCCCTTTACTCGAAAATAAGGTTCGAATTGCCCCGTTTTTTTTCATCAATCTTTCCCAATCCTTGGTATCTTTGACATTTCAACCTGGTTAATAAACGAACATGATACAAGTAATTCCCTCCATTGCAATACGTAAGGGGAAAGTGGTGAAGATGAGAAAGGGAGACCCTTCCAGTGAGAAGGCCTATGATGAAAACCCACTCGATTTAGCCAAGCGATTTGAAGATCATGGTATTGAAGTAGTACATCTTGTTGATCTGGATGGCGCTGAGCGTGGAAGCCCAAAGAACTATCATGTACTAGAGGCCATTGCAGGTCACACAAATCTTAAAGTTGATTTTACAGGAGGTATATGCACCGATGGCGATATAGGAAAGGCTTATGAGTTTGGGGCCGCATATATCACCGCCTCAAGTATTGCTGTAACCGATCCGGAATTGTTTGCCTCCTGGATAATTTCTTATGGTCGTGAAAAAATGACGTTGGGAGCTGACGTCACTGATATACAGTCTAAGAAAATTGCTTTTCGGGGATGGCTTA
>DAOOCD010000254.1:0-5099 GCA_035408225.1 Cyclobacteriaceae bacterium
ACGCTATCGCGGAGTGTAGGTATGAGCGGTGTGTAGTCGGAGGTAAATAAGGAAGTGTTTTCGCGAAGGATGCGAGTTGTTTTGCCAAGATATTTATACTGTGCTTCCTCCCACTCGGGATGGCCCGGTGCAAATTGATTGATCTCGGTACCGTAGCCATTAAAGAAGGCCACTGCATATTCCCGTTGAATCGGTTCTTTATAAACTTCGGCCACGCGGAAGATGGCAAAGTCGGGCCGGATAAATTTATTGAGATTGAGCTTAGGTGGATAGTAGAGCGCATTATGCACACGGCCGCTTATAATCCCTTGCATATCCTTAGGTACAGCCATTCCTTCGCTATACATAATTACCCCGGGCTTTACCTGATCTGCTGCCTCCTGCAGTTCACGACTTGATTCTCCCTTTGTATCCAGCACCACCCCGTCAGCCGAAGTTCCTTTGATTAAATCAGCCAGTCCTTTCAAATGACCTTCACTGCGCGTGCTTTCATCCCATGGGTTATAGGCAATAAAAAACTTTGAGCCATGCTTGCGCGATTCATCTGCTAACGAGCGAAGTCCCTGAAGTCCTCCCGGCAGATCACGATATAAATCAAATTGATTTCGTTGATCCACACCCAACGTGGGCCACGTGGGCCAAACACACACTACATCATCGCCACCATAAAGTGCTTTACCACTCTTAATGAAATCGGTTAGGTTAAATGTTCCCGCATTTCCTTCGTAAAAGTTTTTGTCCCACGCCATCATCAGGTGCATGACATAGGCTTTTTTAATCCAGGCCAGGTCGCTGCGTTTAAATAAGGAGTCATCGAAGTCTTTCGCATCATACAGATAGCGCTTCTGAAAAACTTCCCTAAGTCCTGCTTGCCATTGGCCTTTGTATAAATCGGCATAGAAGTTATACACTACCGATCCGCCCGGGGCTACTACCGTTTCAAAGCGTTTACGGGTAGCTTGTACCAGCGTACTTAAATCGCGCCTTACAAAACCAAATAAATTGAGTTGCTCATTTACTTTAATTGCCGTGTAACCCAATTCCCAGGCATTGTCGGGAACAATTACATTAACAGGTTTCCGGCCAGGAAGAAATAAATGGGTCCGCGACAGCCGATGAGTGCCAAGGCCAGTGATGTAGACTTCATTACCAACTCTGCCAAAAGGCACCACGTTTGACAGACTAAGCGTATCCTTTGAGGTATTCTTAAATAATATGGTTCCACTAATACCTTGCCCTGGCTGATTCTCCGATTTAAATTCGATCAGAAATGGTGAGGGATTATCAGCATTATACTCTTTCTCATTTACCTCGAATGAAATCAAGGTTTTGTTAATAGAATAATCCCGACTGCCATCCGACAGGCTTACTAGTTTATTATTTGCTACTGTAATGGCTTGAAGGTGTTGAGCCTGAGAAATCGAAAGCGAGAAGCTAACTATTATAAAAAGTATCCACCGGAAAACCGAAATGGATCTACTATTAATGCGAAGTATTGGAGTCAATAGTCAGGCGTTTAATCATTTCTGGACTTAACGAGCTTGCATAGGCACCATAGGCATCCACCAGCAAACCCTTTACACCGGTAGTGGATTGGATAGCCAACAAAATAGAACTGTCGTCAGGATTATTCATCCCTTCAAAGCGGTGCACTTCATCAACATGAAATTCGGCAGGCCGCAACTTAAGATTAAGCGGTGGACATTCGATCCATTCGGGATGCAGATTGAAGTCTTGCACGTAGCCACGCTGCTTCAGATCTGTAATTGCCTCCGAAAGGGTTTCAAAGATTTTCATAAACTTGACGGTTGTCAATTTACTCCGTCAAAGTTGAAATAAAAAGCTATTTTTAGAGTTCGGTTACCAGCGATGAAGAGAAGTGTTTTTGTATTGATCTGCTCCCTGCTCCTGCTTTGCTGTAGCTCCTCTGGCACCAAAGTGGTAAGACCTCGCACCCATAAAGTCTGGGCCCGAGGCAATCGTTACATCATTGATATTCCAATAGGTAATCGCCACATCCAAATGCTTGAAAGAAAACGGACAAAGATTGTAAGGATGAAATAGAACGCAAGTCCACTGACAACAGTATACAGTTTGACCGAGGTCTGTCGACTGTTTAATTAAGTCCCTTCAAAACCATCTCCACATTTTTCCTGAAGAAGAACTTCACCGGACTCAGCTGCTGGATATGGGCTGTTACTACCGATCCATAAAAAATTGTTGTGAGTAAGTTGGTCAGGTCGCGCGTAGAAGCCGACTTCGTAATCTCCTTTTTAAAGATTGCTTCAAGGGCAAATTTTTCGAACATCTGATCAACGGATTGGATCTCCACCAGGTGGATGTCTTTCACATCGGGGAATAAAAATTTCTTTTCTTCCGCTTTTAGCGGGAACGGTTTGGGAGGTCGCTTAAGATCGGCCAGGTAGGCCACCAGGCTTAAGATGATTCCTGGATGTGACTCGCAATCTTCAGCCAGTTTATCAAATAGAAAAATAATTCCGGTAATTCCTTCCTTTGGTTTTTCGCGAAATTCTACTGCCCGTTTCAGGCACCAGGTGCGAAAGTAATAGAGCAAAATATCCTCCTTCTGCGGGAAGTATTTGAACAAGGTTACTTTAGAGATTTTTACTTTGGCACAAATCTCTTCAACATATAAATCGTCAAACGATTTTTTCCCGATCAGGCGGATGGTATTATCCAATACCGCAAGTTTTAGCCGGGCAGCTTTTTCTTTTCGCAGGCTCATGGCATTCTTCGAGCGGAAGTAATACATTTAAGACCATAAAACCAACCCTCTACTCTATGAAGCGCTTCCTCGTTCTTTTGTTGGCCGTCACAATCCTTGCTTGTCAAACCTCTAAAAAAGAAAAAGTTATTGGTCTGCTGGCCGACTCGGCTATAGTCGTTTCTGCCCATGGTTTAGCCTCGCAGGTAGGAGTTGATATTATGAAGAAAGGGGGCAACGCGGTGGATGCAGCTATCGCCACCCAGTTTGCACTATCCGTAGTGTTTCCGGCAGCCGGAAATATAGGTGGTGGAGGCTTTATGGTTGTGCGACTTAATGATGGAACAGTTGCTGCGCTTGACTTTCGCGAGAAAGCACCAGCCGGAGCAACAACAAACATGTACCTCGATAAAGACGGCAATGTAATTCCTGAACTCAGTACCCAAGGTCATCTTGCTTCCGGTGTGCCGGGATCAGTGGATGGAATGGTGGAAGCTCATAAGAAATATGGTACACTTCCGTGGAAGGATCTGGTACAACCTGCCATTGATCTTGCGATGAATGGATTCACCCTCTCCGAGCGCGAAGCAACGTGGTTTAACGAAATGAAGGAAGACCTTATTAAGTACAACACGGTTCAACCTGAATTTCTCCTGAGCTACAATTGGAAAACAGGTGACTCCATAAAGTGGATTGAACTGGGTCATACCCTTGAGCGCATTCGCGACCAGGGCCGTGCCGGATTTTATGAAGGCAAAACTGCCGATGACCTGGTTGCCGAGATGAATCGCGGTAAAGGATTAATTACGCTTGAAGACTTAAAGAATTATTCATCCGCGTGGCGCGATCCTATTATTGCTAATTATAAAGAGTATAAAGTGATTTCAATGCCGCCTTCCTCGAGCGGGGGTATTTGTCTGGTGCAGTTGCTTAAATCTGTGGAGCCTTATCCCATTAAACAATGGGGTTTTAATACCCCGCAAACCATCCACCTGATGACGGAAGCGGAACGCAGGGTTTATGCCGACCGCTCGATTTACCTGGGTGATCCTGACTTTTATAAAGTACCCGCCAAACAATTGCTGGACGATCAATACAATGATGAACGTATGAGCGATTTCGATCCCACCAAAGCAACCCCAAGTGCTGATGTGAAGGAAGGAAAAATTGCCGGCTATGAATCGGAAGAGACTACGCACTTTTCGATTGTCGATCCGAAAGGAAATGCCGTAGCCGTAACTACCACCCTCAACGGCTGGTTTGGATCGCATGTGGTAGTGCCGGGGTCTGGGTTCTTTCTGAATAACGAGATGGATGACTTCAGCGCCAAGCCCGGTGTGCCCAACATGTTTGGTGTATTGGGTGCAGAAGCTAACAAGATTGAACCCAACAAGCGGATGCTTAGCGCGATGACTCCAACCATCCTTGAGAAAGACGGCCGGCTCTTTATGGTAGTGGGTACGCCCGGTGGCTCTACCATTATTACTTCCGTATTTCAGGTAATCCTGAATGTAGTGGAACATGACATGCGCATGCAGGAGGCAGTGAATGCAAAACGTATTCATGCCCAATGGATGCCCGATGTTATCATACCGGAAGCCGGGGCATTGTTGAAGGATGATAGTCTTGCCCTGGTGGCGCTCGGTCATAAAATAACTCCGCGCAGATTTATTGGCCGGGTAGATGCTATTCTGGTTTTACCGGATGGCAAGCTGGAAGCCGGGGCGGATCATACCCGGGGCGATGATAAGGCAGTGGGGTATTGAGGACAAACCTAAAGCCCGATCAGTACACTTTGTATTCTGTGAATCTCAAAAGAACAAGGGCGTGAGTTAATTTAATTTAATTGCGGGTCAGGCGACCCGCAACAACTTAACACCTTAATACTTACCAACAACAGCTTAAGGTAGTAAGGTTGAAATACTCTACCCTGGATTTCCTTGGTGGCATCAGGCATTATTTTCTGGTTGGAAAGGAATTCAAAATTTTCCTTAATGGGTATTATAATCTGGTCAGTGCTGTAATAGTAAACGAGTTTCAGTATGGTACTGGTCAGGTTGGCCTTAATCCAGGTAGCTATTTTGGATTGGGAGTAGGATCGGAATTCAAAAAAATTGGGCTGGAGGTCAGATACTTTACTCCTCGAAACCTTTTTAAAAATAATGAAGAGTGGCCTTCTGGGCTCAGCGCAATAGCGTTTATCATTGGCTATCGATTTTTTTAAAAGGCTTTACACTGCTTATTAAATCTGTCCAGTTGCAGGACTGAAATCTTAACAAGCCACCAAGATTTTCCTTCAGTGGCTCCTCGTAGGTCCTTTTTTAGACTTTGGTATTTTTCTGTCAGGTCGGAAGCTCTTCGCACAACATAGAAA
>DAOOCD010000255.1:0-5041 GCA_035408225.1 Cyclobacteriaceae bacterium
TATCAAGTGTAATGTTGGTGATAAGCTCCTTCAACGACTCCAGCGGAACAGATTTTCCCACCGTAGTATACGGTTGGCGTTTTGTAATAAATCCATCGGTTTCTCCTAACAAAGAATAGTTTTCGTTTTCATATACCCGAAAAAGAAATTTACCATCATTGCCCGTTACAAAATCCTGCATTACTTCACCATCCTGACCCAGCAATGAAACTTTTGTGTTTGGCAGAATTTCACGGGTGCTGTCTTTGCGAGTCATATACGTGATGCCCTGTAAAAAGTAGTTCACCACTCTAAGGTTGGGGTCCTCATTGATGAAGGTATAAATATCATCATCGCCTTTGCCTCCATCGCGATTAGACGTAAAAAATCCACGATCAGCTTTAAACAAGAAGATTCCAAAATCATCGGCAGGTGAATTTACGGGCTGTCCTAAATTTTCTACAACGGTCTTTCCGTTGGCCCGATTCACTACAAAAATGTCCAGCATTCCATAGCCCGATTGCCCATCAGAAGAGAAGTACAACTTGCCATTTTCCGAAACATATGGAAACAACTCTGCCCCAGCTGTATTAATTTCCGGTCCCATGTTTTTCACTTTACCAAAACGACCACGCCCATCCATTTGCGCTGAATAAATATCAAGTCCGCCAAATCCACCTTTACGATTAGAAGAAAAATAAAGAGTTCTTCCATCGGGGCTCATGGCTGGAGTAGATTCCCACGCATCGGGTTGATTAATGTTAATGGGGGTTGGTTCCGACCACTGTCCGTTTCGAAAACGGGATAAATATAAATCAACATCGCTGGTTCCTTTTCGCTTACCACTGTTCCCTTTAGCAAAGACCATGGTCTTACCATCGGGTGTAAATGTTACGCAGCCTTCATTGATGTTGGATTCGTTGATGAAACTGGGCAGCGGAGTAATCGTATTCACGTTTACATTTGCACCATTTGTTTCGGCTTTATACAGGTCTGTGAAAGGGGTTCCAGTTGCTTCATAAATCCGGGCGTTACTTCGCGAAGAAGTAAAATACAATTCATTGTTCGAATACACCGGAGCGTATTCAGTGAAAGGAGTATTAATTGCTTCCAGATTCTTTATTTTATAATAGCTTTTCTTCTGAGCAAGCTTATCCAGATAATTCAACCCATCTAATTCCTTGCGGGCCCGATCCTTCATTTTTTCGTCCTTCGTATCGCTCTCTAATGTCTCAAGTACATTCCTGGCTTCTTCATATTTCGCATTAGCCTGAAGCGATTTTGCATAATATAATTTTACAGAGTCAGCATTCACTCCTTTACCGCCCGCCCTGGCATAGAATGGTTCAGCTTCTTTGATTCGGTTTGATAAACGATAGGACTCAGCAATGTAGTAATTGGCTTTACTGTTGTTAGGTTGCTTGCCAGCTACTCCTTTATAATAGTCGATTACATTCTCGTATTTGCCCAGGCGAAATGACTTCATTGCCTTCTTTTCAGGGCTACAGGCAGCCAGTATTACCAACCCAACAAATACCAAAACAACTCTCATGATCTTACAAGTCTCTAAAATTACAAAAAATTACACGCTATTGAGTTAACGCTGTTTTAGATAAATATTTTGCCATCCACGATTTTTCTGCAGGAATCTGCCATTGCAGCTCCCACTCACCTTTGGTGGTGGCTAGCGTGTTGAACGTGATGGTATCGGGTTTAAGTTGGCCAGAAGCAAAGCCCGTTTTGATTTTATTCAATGGAATCAGTTGCGCCTCGTTGTCGATATAAAATGGAACCAATGTGCGATCTAAAAAATCTATCCCGGTAACAGATTGAATTTGTCTCAACACTCCTACAGAACTGTCGATTGAACACCCGCTAGGATTTCGAAAGTCCTCGTCCACCACCATAATAATGAACTGGTCCAACTCGATTTTGAAAGAAGCTTTGAGCGGTTGACCATGCGCTGCCCATTGCTCACAAAAAGAACGAAGCAACTGACTTATTGCATTTTTTTCAGTGGCCGACATAGCCCTTTTGCCTTGATATATCCAAACCCGGCTTTCAGCACTTAATTCTTCAAAAGGAATATACATTACATTGGATTTAATTCTGAATCTCTGAGCTTACGCGTCATTCGCAATTTGTATTTCGTCTTTCTATAAACCTTGCGCCTCGGCAATTAGTTCGGCAAGGTCTTTCACTTTAACATCAGCTTCTTTCTCCTTGTTCTTTACGCCATCCGTAATCATAGTCATGCAAAATGGACACGCAACGGCTATCGTACTTGCTCCAGTTAACAAAGCCTCTTCTGCGCGTTCAATATTAATATCCTTGTTTCCCTTTTCTGGCTCTTTGAACATCTGAGCGCCACCCGCTCCGCAGCATAACCCGGTAGTTCGGCACCGTTTCATTTCTACCAAATCGGCATCCAGCGCCTGAAGTACTTCGCGCGGAGCTTCATAAATATTATTAGCACGGCCCAGGTAGCAAGAGTCGTGGTATGTTATTCTTTTTCCCTTGAAAGATCCTCCTTCCGACAATTTTATTTTTCCATCATTGATTAACTGCTGAAGAAATGTTGAGTGATGGATCACTTCATAACTTCCTCCTAACTCGGGGTATTCATTTTTGATTGTATTAAAGCAATGCGGGCACGCGGTAACGATTTTTTTTATGTTATACCCATTCAGTACCTGAATGTTGCTCATCGCCTGCATCTGAAACAGAAACTCATTTCCAGCTCTACGGGCCGGGTCACCTGTACAACTTTCTTCCGTACCCAACACTGCAAACTTTGCCCCTACTGCATTCAAAATCTTTACAAAGGCTTTAGTCACGCGCTTGGCGCGATCGTCAAACGAGCCGGAACAACCTACCCAAAAAAGTATCTCAGGTGATTCGCCCTTAGCGGCCAGTTCGGCCATGGTTGGTACATTCATTTTTTAGTTAATCGTTATTGGTTGTTCGTTGATTATCGGCACTATTTGTCTTTAGCCCAGTTAAACCGATCGGCTGACGAAAATTTCCAGGGTGCAAAACTTGTTTCGATATTCTGAAACATACTGTTCCACTGAGCCGGAGAACCGGATTCTTCCATGGCCACATAGCGTCTCAGTTCCAGAATTATTTCCAGCGGGTTGATCATAACCGGGCACGCTTCTACACACGCATTACAACTTGTGCAGGCATTAATTTCTTCTTTGGTGATGTAATCGTTTAACAGTGTTTTGCCATCAATCAATCCCGGCCCACCGGCTTGCAAACTTTTGCCAACTTCTTCCATCCTATCGCGCGTATCCATCATGATTTTACGGGGCGAAAGTTTTTTCCCGGTAAGGTTAGCGGGGCATTCGGCTGTGCATCGGCCACACTCGGTACAGGAATAGGCGGCCATCAAATTATTCCAACTCAAATCATTAATGTCTTTCGCTCCAAATCGTCCGGGTTCAGCCGGTGTAGAAGAAGTGTTCGTTGACAACCCAAGCATAGACATTACTTCATTTGTTACCACCGGCATGTTATTGATTTGCCCTTTAGGTTCCAGTTTGGCAAAATAGGTGTTTGGGAAAGCCATAAAAATATGTAGGTGCTTTGAATAGGTTACATACAAAGCAAAGCCCAGAATGCCAATGATGTGAAACCACCAGGCAAAACGTTCAATAAAAATCAATGTTGCGGTGTTGACGTTTTGAAAGAGCGGAATTAAAAAAGAACTGAAGAATAAGGTACCCGTTGAAACATAGTGATCATTGCGTGTTTGCAAAATCTGATCACTGGCATTCATGGTGAGAATAGCCGTCATTAAAACAATCTCCGTAATCAGGATCAGATTGGCATCCAGCCGTGGCCACTTCGTCATCTCGGCTGACTGGAACCTGGAAATTTTCAATACATTTCTTCTGATTAGAAAAATTACACAAGCCAATAGAACAGCCACTGCCAGAAACTCAAACACATTCATCAACACATTATAGAATCCACCCAGGTAGGGTGCGAAGATCCGGTGCGTTCCAAGAATACCATCCACCACAAACTCCAACACTTCAAGGTTGATAACCAAAAAACCAACATAAATGAAAAAGTGCAGAAAGGCCGGAATGAATTTCTTGAACATCTTACGCTGGCCAAACGCCACCAGCAACATGTTTTGCATACGTTGACCTGAATCGCCCTTGACTTCGGAATCCTTACCAAGTCTGATATTACTTCGAATGCGTAACACGCGCTTTCGGATAAGAAAGACAGCGGCTGCTAGTGTGATGATGAAAACAACTTGCTGTAATACAGCCATAGTGGAAAATTTAGGCGGAAGTTAGTTTACGCTATCGGTTGAACCAATATTTTAGAACAAAACCCGAAAAATTGAGGCCATGTTTGCAGCAAATCGAAATTTCCATACTTTTGTGGCCCGCCTGATAAAAAAGGCTTGTTTTTAAGGTGACGTAGCTCAGTTGGTAGAGCAAAGGACTGAAAATCCTTGTGTCGGGGGTTCAATTCCCTCCGTCACCACAAAACCCTCCCTGTCAGGAGGGTTTTTTTATGGATCATTACTTCGTATACATTTTGCAGAGTAGAGTAAATGATTCCTTTTATAAAGGATCTACTAATGATGTAAGGAGAAGACTTCAAGAGCATAATAGAGGTGAAGAAATATCTACTTCTCGTTACTCGCAATTCTTTTAGCTGCTACCCACGCTGTTGTCCAGGCCGATTGAAAATTAAAGCCACCCGTTTCACCATCAATATCCAACACCTCTCCGGCTAAAAATAAACCGGGCACTTTCTTGCTCTCCATAGACTGAAGATCAATCTCCTTCAAAGCTATCCCGCCACAGGTAACAAACTCTTCTTTAAAAGTGGTTTTACCCTTAATATGAAATGGGCACGCATACAAAAATTCAATCAACTTATTAATTTGCTTATGAGCTAAATCAGCCCATGTCTTTCTCTCTTCAATACCGGCTTTAATACACAGAAACTCCCAAAGCCTTTTAGGCAACCCGAATAATTGATTGCCAATAACTATTTTAATGCTTTGCATCTTAAGCTGCATAAGCGTATC
>DAOOCD010000256.1:0-5040 GCA_035408225.1 Cyclobacteriaceae bacterium
GGATCTGTATGGATTAATGTACAAACCATCCAACTTTGTCGCCTCCAAAAAGTATCCCATTCTTAATTATCTCTACCCGGGGCCCCAGTCGGGAAGTGTGGGCAGTCGCTCATTTTTATCTTCACGTGGAGATAAACAAGCACTTGCTGAATTGGGATTTATTGTCGTTGAGGTAGATGCGATGGGAACTCCCGGTCGGTCAAAATCATTTCACGATGCCTATTACGGCAACATGGGCGACAATGGGTTACCCGATCAAATGGAAATGATTAAACAATTGGCATCTCAAAATTCATGGATGGACCTGGACCGGGTTGGAATCTGGGGACATTCGGGCGGAGGATTTGCTTCTACGGATGCTATTCTTCGCTATCCTGATTTCTATAAAGTAGCAGTGTCGGGTGCCGGCAATCATGACAATAGAAATTATGAAGATGACTGGGGCGAGAAATGGCAAGGGCTTTTGGTGAAGAATCCGAAGACGCCTGCGAATGCGGAAGGGAAATCAATGAACATGGAAATTCAGAATGTACCTGATGAGACAAATTACGATAACCAGGCTAATCAGTTGTTGGCAAAAAATCTTAAAGGCAAATTACTAATTGCCCATGGCATGATGGATGGCAATGTTCCGCCCACAAATACGTTGTTAGTGGTAGATGCGTTAATGGCTGCCGATAAAGATTTTGATATGCTGGTGTTGCCGAATGCGGGTCATGGCTTTGGTAACTCGCGCTATTTTATGAAACGCAGGTGGGATTATTTTGTAAAGCACTTACGTGGGTTAGAACCACCATCAGAATTTGTGTTCAAGCAAAATATTAAATAGCTATAGTCATTCTTGTTAATTCGAAACTAACCAGCAGGTTGGTTGATCGGTCTGCGTTGCATGAAATAAGCAAACGTGAATCCGCTGACTAAATGCCAGATCGCCCACCAGGCAGCGATGATGGCCATGTCACTATTGCCTTCGAAAAAGGTAAAGATTATTATTAAACCCAACCCTGAGTTTTGGATGGCGGTTTCAATGGCTACGGTACGATTGACCGCTTCTGTGTTCTTTAACAGGCGACTTAAGAAATACCCACCGAGAAGTCCGCTGCCATTGTGAAAGAGTACTAACCAGAAGACAGAATAGATTCTTTCTACAAAAACACTGATGTTATTCCAAAAAGCTATGAGTACAAAACTCACCAGGATAATAATGGAAGCGATGCGAACCGGCCGGGAGATCTTTTGAGTGATAGCCGGATAGTAATGTGCGAATGCCATTCCAACCAGTAAGGGCAACAACAAAATACCCGACATGTTTAGAAACAAATCCAGGAAACTGATCTCAATAGTCTTGATATTATCCCTGAGTCCCGGTATAGTTGACGACCAGAATAAAAAACTTAAGGGCGTTATCACAAATGCTGATACAGAAGTGATCGCAGTTAGGGTTACGGATAAAGCAACATTTCCTCGTGCAAGCAGTGAGAAAAAATTGGAGGCATTACCCCCCGGGCAAGCTGATACCAGGATCATACCCAGCGCAATGCCCTGGGGTGGTGACCAGATTAAGATCAATACGATGGTAAATGCCGGCAATAAAACATACTGCGAAAACAACCCCGTAGCCAACGCTTTTTTCTGGTACTTAAGCTGGTAGAAATGCTCGGGCTTAATGGATAGCGCTACACCAAACATGATGAAGCCAAGACATAGGTTGAGAGCCAGTAATGCAGCCGGTTCGAAATGGAGTTCTTTTATCAAGGAGACAATTCAGGTTTGCGGTAAGATACAGTTTTGTTCTTATCAGACACTCATCTCTTTCTGATCAACTTCATCCGGTTCATGATAATACCTGTCTTTTGGATATCCGTTTTAAACCGGAAGGTGAGCGTATTTTTAAATTCACGGATGTCGAGTGTGCAGGCAAATACTTCCTTCACCCGTTCTTCCTTTCCAGCATAAGTGGAAATCCAATCCGATACGAGAGTTTGTCGTTGCCAGAGTGAAACCTCGCACCCAAAGGGTTCTTTCATCACATCAAGATATAGATCGTATGTACCCGCTGGTATTTCTTTGAGTGAAACCCGCAACCAAGAATCATTACCAGGAGTAAGCGTATAACTTAATCCACCCGTACCATATTTCCAGGTAGTCTTTATATCAAGGTCGGCCGAAACATTCAGATCCATTAATTGGGGATAGAGATACAATGTATCGGGAAGAAACACGTTGGTTAACTGAGCTGTAGGCTGTTGAACTTCATTCACCGGAGTATCAGAGTAATATAAACCCAGCGAGGTGTAGTCAACCGGAAATTGATTACCCACCGGACCATGTTCAATGGTATGGAGCAGGCTCTTATTAAATGAAATTTTATCGGTAATAAATAACCGAAATCCGCCTGTGCGGCAAAACGGAAGTGAATAGTCGAGGGCCCCGTGTAACGGTAAACTCATCTTGCCTTCCCACCGGTCCATCAGGGCATACCAACCCCCGTTGAAATAATCCTCAGAGCCGGTGCCATGCATGCGCATGTGGCCATCCACAACCGTGGAGTCATCGCCTTCAAAAAAATAGGTCATTCCCGCTTGCTTGCCTTGCGCTTGTAAAATCGTACCTACGTAATGACCTCTTCCTGATATATTTGCTAACACATGTGGTTTTCCCTTTTCAGAAACCCGGTTCCATTGAGCATAGAATTTTCCTTCCTGATCCGGTACTCTTTTTTTATCTGAATACCAGATCCGGGCATTGATAGCAACAGCAGGTTCACTCCCATTTCGATACACAAGTTCGATCTTCGCTTTCGAATCAAACGGCATAGGCAGGTAGCTGTAATTTTTGTTGTCCTGACTTCCCAGTAGCAAGCTCTGCATAGAGGTGGTGCCAAAAGCATAGCCAAAGAAATCGGCTACGGGACAATACACTGCAGGTTTTATTTCGTCATCCCAGGTGATTTTAAGGTCGATGTTTTTAGTCAACCCTTCAAAGGCTTCAACAGGATCCAACTCAATACCCAGGATGCGGCCACCTTTGCTAACTTCAAAAACAGATTTCGTTTCACCCGGTACCAGGCTAACCAGAACCTTCGATTCGGTAAGGGGTGTAGAATAAAAATCCTGAAGCGATTTGAGTTCTTTGTTCCAAAGTTCATCAATTTTAGTCAACGCTGCTTTTTCATCCTCATTAAGCGCAAGGTTAAAACTCTTCACCTTCGCTCCTGCTTCATACATTCTATACTGGATCTGGTGGAACTGAATCTTCTTTCCATGGGTCACAATCCTGCAACTCTTTTGAAACGGGATTGGCATATAACTGAAGAACCCACCGAGCTGATTACCACATAGAGGAGACACAAAAGGAAACTGCTTGCCAGAAAACAAATCAATGAATTTGATCGAAAACCTGGGTGTCGATTCATCATCAATGTAAAAATCAAAAATATCTTCGGTGGGTGTAGGCGTCCAGATGCGGTCGATCACGCCACTCCCCTGCACATCAAAAATCACCAGAGTGCTGTCGGCATTTCTTCTTAGGAAAGAATACCGGCCACTAAAGCCATCATCGTTGTTGCCGGTGGTATCGTAGGACGATACCTGGGCCACCGTTGTGCTATCCATAAATTGAGGAAGTGTGCCAAGATTGTAGAAGGCCTGCAACTCAGTAGACAATGAATGCTCCCTGGGCTTGCTGATTTTATGGGTTGGTGGCTGCTCCTTGCAGGCGATGAGAAGAATGCCGATCAGGGCAAGATAAAAACGGTTCATAGCAGGTAGAATGAACTTTTAATGTAGGCAAAAAATGTAAATCGCGGGCAAAAAATTCCGTTGCAGTAAGACCGGAGAAAGGTTAGGCATTCATGAGCGAGGATGCCGGAACGGGATGCGTGGACATAAAAAAACCTCTGCCTTGCGACAGAGGTTTTTACTCATCTTGTTCTTTCATCACCAGAATGTTTTGTTGAACTTGATTTCCCGTACCTGACTGTACTCATTGCTGTTCAGCCCATACACCGAGCGCAGGTACTTCTTCGCGGCCCGGGCTGTTGTCACTACTGAATTCACTTCACCAGAGATTACCTGGCGGAGTGCTAACCGTGCATGACTGAGGGTTGCGCGCGCATCATTCACCGCCTGATTGAGACTGCGAAGGTTACTTACCGCTTCCTGTAAGCCCGCTAAGGTTAAGTGGGCTTCGTTGGGCTGGTACTTCGGTTCCAGGCTTACCAATTGCACCAACTGGGCAAAATGGTTTGTCATGGCTTCATACCCGCGCTGCGAAAACGGCCTGTTACTTTCAGGCTCGGTCGACTGACCCGATGGAATCGGATCCCGGCTTTTCTTCCGGCTCGTCATCTGGCGAAGGAACGCGCGAACGTCCTTCATGGTTTGTTCACTGGCGCCTGAGGCAGCCAGGGCAAAGGAAATACCCGAGACCAGTTTTGGTAAACCGGCAAAGGCTATCTCCCGATCATTGGTGACCCGGCTCATTTCTGATTTGGCCACATTGAAGGCCTCCAACGTTTGTCGGGCTTTGACCGACAATTCGCGTAAGGCACTTACCGTGAGGTTGGGCGATCCGGGGTTGTATCCTCTATACCCGGAGCAGAGCTCTACGAATCCCTCGTAGCTCCCTACTGTTTTGATTGTTGACATAACTATTTTTTAGTTATGTCATTAATACGCAAAGCATGCCTGGATTTGTTTTCGTTTTTATAAGTATTTATAAAACTATATATATCGTAAACCCTGTAACACAAAATCGATTGGCACGTTTCAATACATTTTTTCATTTAATCGTGGTTAGATTTTCATTAGAGGAATGTTATTAAAGGTAATCAATGACACAGTTTATTGAACAGACCCGAATCGTCTACACGTCAAGGGTGTAATTGGTACAAGGCGATCCCGCATCGTGTGAAGTCAAGGGTGTAATGGGTACAAGGTGTTACCGCATCGTGGTAATGGTGCTCAGTGATCACAAGCCGGACTGTGTTTTCAGGGGAGCTGATAAAATTCACATCTCCATTATATTTTTTCGTGGACA
>DAOOCD010000257.1:0-5018 GCA_035408225.1 Cyclobacteriaceae bacterium
GCTGGATGTGCTGATTTCACTTGCTGTAATTACATTTCTTTTTGCAGCTATTTATAAATACTTACCAGACGTAAAGATTGGCTGGAAAGATGTATGGCCAGGAGCCCTCTTAACATCGATACTATTTGTTATCACCAAGTTTGCGTTGGGGTTTTACTTTGGTCAAAGTGATCTTGGATCTACGTATGGAGCCGCAGGTTCAATTATTTTAATTATGCTATGGGTATCGTACGCAGGTATGATTCTCCTATTTGGTGCAGAGTTTACCCAGGTTTACATTAGTAAGCATGGCCGAAAGCCAAAGCCCACAGCGGTTGCTGTTTCTACGATCAAGCCCGTTAAGAAGGGTGTGGGAAAAAAAGTCCACACAAACCCGTAAAAGATTCCAATCAGTAATATGCTATTGGCCTTTGGTGCATAAAGGCACAGTATGTTTTCTGGCATAAAATTTCTAATAAGAAGACCAAATAGTCTTATGACCCTGACCAAAACCCTGATAGATGTATCTTATATCTATAGATTTATTATTGAGTTCTTTAAAAAAGCATTTTCTCCACCCTATGAGGGCAGGGAGATTTTGAATCAGTGTTTTTCGATAGGCAATAAGTCGTTGTTTCTTGTAACGTTTACTTCTTTTCTTGCAGGGATTGTTTTTACAAAACAATCGCAACCATCCTTAGCTTCCTTTGGTGCGGAGTCTTGGTTGCCTTCATTAGTTTCTCAGGCGGTTGTTCGATCGCTTGGGCCACTGATTACAGGTTTGATATGTGCTGGCAAGCTGGGTTCAAATATGGGTGCTGAGTTGGGGAGTATGAAAGTAACAGAACAGATTGATGCCATGGAAGTTTCTGGCACAAGACCTTTTTCTTATTTGGTTGTAACACGGGTAGTCGCGTCAACGCTTATGTTGCCTATTCTGGTTATTTATTCGGATGGGGTTGCGCTTTTTGGTTCATTCCTGATGGTTAACTCGTTTAGTGATTCTGGATTTCAATTATATATAAATGAGGTTTCGACCTCGATTGCTCTCATTGATATTTTTTCATCCCTTGTAAAAGCGGCCTTGTTTGGTTTTGCAATTGGAACGATCAGTTGTTACTCCGGATATAATTCTTCCAATGGAACTATTGGAGTTGGAAAGGCGGCTAACACAGCAGTAGTAGTGTCAATGACGTTCATCTTTATCATCGATCTGATCATGCTTCAATTTTTAAACTTAATCCGATGATGGAAACACAATCGAAAGTTGTTGAAGAAGCAGTATCCACGGGAGGAAAGGTGGTGGAGATAAAACATCTGAAAAAGAGTTTTAATGATCGCGTTGTACTTAAAGATGTTAATCTTGATTTGCATGACCGTGAAAACCTGGCTGTACTCGGCAGATCGGGAAGTGGAAAATCTGTGCTAATAAAATGTATGGTAGGTTTGCTCAAAGCCGATGCAGGCGAAATTCAAGTGCTGGGCTACAACGTTACTTCTTTATCGGCCGAGAAATTAAATGAGTTAAGACTCCAGGTTGGCTTTTCATTTCAGGGAAGCGCCCTTTATGATTCAATGACGGTTCGGCAAAACCTGGAATTTCCACTGAAACGAAATCTGGGTATCTACGATTGTGCGCAACTGGAAGAACTCGTAATAAAGGCGCTAAAAGACGTGGGGTTAGAGCATACGATTGACCAACGACCCGATGAGTTATCCGGAGGAATGAAGAAGCGGATTGGGATCGCAAGAACGCTTATTTTAAAACCAAAGATTATGTTATATGATGAGCCTACTTCGGGCCTCGATCCACAAACTTCAGAAGAGATTAATGAGTTGATACTTCAGGTGCGCGAGCGATATAACACAGCCTCAATTATAATCACTCATGATGTAAGTTGTGCCCGTCAGGTTTCTGATCGGGTAATTGCATTGATTGAGGGTGAAAGTAAACTGGAGGGAACATTCGAAGAGCTAAGAGTAACAAACGATACTAATCTTAAGCATTTTTTTAATTATTAGACAATTTCAAGTATGGAAAATTCAGACTTAAAGAAGAATATCAAGTTGGGAGCATTTGTGGTTGGAGGTATCATAATATTTTTAGCATCTGTCTTTTATATGGGTCGCGAGGGTAATCTTTTCAACAAAACGTTTGTCGTCTCGGCCATCTTCAAAAATGTGGAAGGCCTTAAGGAAGGTGATAACGTATGGCTATCGGGTGTAAAGATAGGTACCGTAAAACGTGTTCAGATCGTTTCTGAAGGGAAAGTAATCGTTAGTCTTTCCTTGAAGGATAAGCAGAATGAGTTTATTAAAAAAGACGCAACGGCCTTTGTAGGCTCCGATGGATTGGTAGGAAGCAAAATTGTTATTATCCGGCCCGGTTCTGTTAGCCAGGCAATCAATGACAACGACACAATTAATTCTCTTTCACCTACCGATACACAAGAGCTATTCAATATTGCCAAGGAGATTGGTGTAAATGCACGTTCAATTTCAAATGATTTAAGTTTGATTACTTTACGGATAAACCGAGGAGAAGGAATTTTTGGTGAGCTATTGCATGATGGCCCGATTTCTAATGACCTTAGGGAAACAATTTTATCCCTAAAGGCAAGCGGAGAAAATGCTGATCGGATAACTGCTGATGCAAGGCAGGTACTGGATGAGTTAAATAATGGTGAGGGGCTTGTTGCAAAGTTGATCAACGACACGACCTATGCAATTAAATTTGATAACACATTACAAAACATTTCTGCAGTAAGTCAAAATTCAAAGGTAATGTCGGAGGACCTTCAAAGGATTATTGAAAAAGTAAATAATCATGAGAATGCAATTGGTGTTTTACTTACAGATACGGTCTTTGCTCAAAAATTACAAGGCACAATGGATTATGCGAAGTCTGCGTCAATTAAATTGGATGCCAATATGGAGGCACTGCAGCATAATTTTTTATTAAAGGGATATTTTAAGAAGCAGAAAAAAGCGGAGGCTAAGGCTAACAAGGTAGTATTAACAGAAAAGTAATTATGAAACCACGTACCGAGGTAATCAATAATAGAATCGTAAACTCTGTTGAACAACTGGCTAGTTTCCTCAAGCCCGGAGATATTTTCCGGAAACTTCATGGACGTACTCAGTATAAATTTGAGTTACTGGATGCCAAGGAGCGCCTGGTGGTTTGTAAAAACATGGATACCAATCTGGCAGAAAAAATTTACTACATGATGCCGGTGTTTAAATTGATTATCTCTTAGAACTCTATGAAGTTATTCCTGGATAGCGGGCACTTTTACTCGCTTTTTATTCATAACCAGAGACGAGATCCCTTTTAAAACCATCGGTACAAGTAACCGGGTAACCCAACCTGCCTTCGCTAGTTTTTGTCCTACAAACAGATCGATGCCAACAGAGGTTGCCGCATTGAGTACTGAATGATTAGGTTCTTTCTTTTTAAAGATATTTAATATGGGCAGCAGGTACATGAATGGCTCCAGTTTCTCCTTTGCTTCCTGAAGACCAGCTTTTAGGATTAACCGCTGTTCTACGATGTCACTTTCTACTCGCCTTCTTTCGGCAATTAACTCTTCATAATTATTAATCCTGGTCATATATTTTTTTGATTATACGGTTTCTGATTTTAGGTATCCAAAATTTTTGAGATGTTGCAAGTAAAATTCCGAGGAGCAGAGTGCCTGCACCACCGACAATAAAAAATCCTAACTTCATATCTTGCAGGTATTCGCCAAGCCACCATGCCGAGCCCAATCCTATAAAGAGAAATACAAAGACAGCCAGCATCATGGATAAAATACCTATAATACTTAAGGAAATCCCAAGCGAACTGTGTTCAGTAACTTTTAGTGCTATCAAATTGCGGTAAGATTCAATAAGCTCTACGGCTGTACTTGCTAAATTTTCTGCAGTGTTCTTTTCCTGATCCATAGTTTTGTCTTTTAGAAATAGTGTAATACCTTTTAATTCAGTTGACTTAGGTTTTGGTTTGCTTGGCTTCCAGGCTTCCATCACCCAAAAGTGTGCCCCACGGTTGAAGTTCTGGAACCTTATCAAAAATTACTTTCATAACTGCCAGGCCTGGGATAGCCAGAAACATGCCGGGTATACCGCATAAAGCACCGCCTACTAAAACTCCGATTAACGTTACCAGAGCATTAATCCTCACTTTATTTCCTACAATCAAAGGCATACCCACATTATTATCTAATAATTGAACTGTGGCCAGGATAATGCCTACCCAAAGGACTTTGGTAAGCTCATCTGAACTCACTAACGTAATAAACATGCAGAGAACGTTTGCAATCAAGATACCTACATAAGGAATCAAATTGAGAAGCGCTGCCAACAGTGCAAGGAAGATTGCATACTTAATGCCTATAACTAAAAAGCCAATTGTATTTAATGTAAAGACAAGAGTGGTTTCAATTAGAAGGCCTATAAGATATTTTTGGGCAATCGTTGTAGACTCTACTAAGATACTAGCCACACGAGTCTCAGAATCTTTCTTAAATACCGTGATTAAGAAAGCCTTAATGCTCTTTCTGTAGTAAAGTAGGAGGTATGTATAGATGGGCAATAGTACTACGTAGGTTAGAAATCCGGTAAGAGAAACGAATGTTATACTAACTAATTCAGGAGCACTGTCTTTCAGGTCGTCTACGGTATTATTGAAATACTGATTTTGTTTCGTGATGGTCATGTTAGTGCTTGCCTTGAACCACTTCTGAAAGGAATGGGTAACTTCATTAATCCGATCTTTTAAAGCCGGTACATCATTCATGAAATGAATTATTTGACTTGATAAGAAGTAAAGGATTCCAACGCCAACGATAATGGAAAGCATCAGTGGAATTGAAATGGCTATGGACTTATGGAGTCCTTTTCTGCCAAAATAATTGGTGAGCGGCAGTAAGATATTAGCAAGCAATATAGAGAATAGAATAGGCAGGATAAGGTCCTTACCATAGATCAAGGCTATACATAGAATGGATATGGAGATAAGGACCAGGGACAGTTTT
>DAOOCD010000258.1:0-4885 GCA_035408225.1 Cyclobacteriaceae bacterium
CGCGCCAGAAGGCAGGATTGTAATGTGTGTTATGATAAGGATATGTATGCATGGAAACATAATCCACTGCCTTGATTAGTTTTTCAAGATCTTCGGTGTGATAGCTAGAATCTCCACCTCCCCAGGAAGCAAAATCATCGGAGCAGGTAATCCAAAGTTCCTTTGGAAGTTTATTGGCAGTTTTTAAAGATTGCAGGTGAGTGACCCACTTAAGTATTACGGAAGGTTGCACATAATAACTGGCGGCCCACCGAACCATTGCCTCATTGCCAACGGCCAGAATTTTAATAATGTCCGGATATTGATTTGCGAGCGCAACGGCCCTGGCAATTTCTCCTTCGTTTTGTTCACTTTCCACATCGTGATCCGGAGTTTGATCTGTCCATGCATTTTTGCAATCTATCCACGCGCCTAACATCACATACATTTCAAAATCAGGATTTTCAGTCTTAAGCTCACGGATGGCTTTAAGCACATTTGATGCGTGCGCCATTTGAACGTTATAGGTCCTCAATATTCTGATTCCCATGGCGGATAAAATTCGGATATCCTCTTTAAGCTCTTCCACCGTAGGCTGTATTGATCTTGATTTTTGGCGATAACCTTCATACGATATAGCCATGTATTCCGGATTACCTAAGATATCTTTTGCTGTCACTTCTTTTTTAGTTTGTTGATTAGTTTCTTCCTTTTGTTTTGTGCTGCACGCTAAGCTTATCAAGACGATTACACCTGCAATGCATATTTTCGATACTGACTTCATGCCATTTTATTTGTTTATGGGTATGTCAATTTCATTTCTTGCCTGATTCGTTATACCGTAATCCAAATCCAATAGGAAAGAGTGGCTCAATGGAACCATCCCAAAAATTAGGACCATACTTACCTTGATAATCTTCTTCTGATTTTGGCCAGGAGTGTGGAAGTTTCCCCTTAAAGTCATACTCACCAAAAAGTACTTCGGCAATCCCAACGCCTTCTGAGCCCGGAAACCAGGCCGCTACGAAAGCATCAACTTGTTCAAGTTGTTTTGTTACTACCAGTGGCCGCCCTGAAATGAACACTACCACAGTCTTTATTCCTTTCCAAGCGTACGTATCAATCAGGGTTTGATGAGCCTCGGTTAATGTAAGCTGATACTTATTCATTACTCCTCCAATGTCACCAAAAAACTCTGCGTAGGGAGTTTCGCCCACTACAATCACCGCGATATCTGCATCATCGTTTCCGGAGCCATCTTTATTATAGACTACTTCACCTTTTGAAAATTTTCTGATGCCTTCCAGAATGGTCGTAGCACCCGCATAATTTTCTGTCATACCTTGCCAGTTCACCGTCCATCCTCCAGATTGTAATCCTGAGTTGTCAGCAAACTCACCAACTACTACGATTTTGGCGTTCTTCTTTAATGGCAATACACTATTCTTATTCTTGAGCAAGACGAGTGACTCGCGCACTGCTTGTCGTGCCACATCGCGATGTGCTTGAATTCCAATCTTTGAAATAAGTGTTGCATCCGGAAAAGGGTTTTCAAACAGACCAATCCTAAATTTCTGTCTCAATATTCTGCGAACTGCATCATCAATTCTTTCTTGCGGTATGATGCCACTCAACACACCGTTTCGCACGCCATCTACATACATGTTAAAGTCGCCTTCAACCGCCATTACTACATCCACACCAGCATTAATAACATCTGTTCCGCCAAAGCGGGAATATGCCTTCCAGTCGGAAACAACGATACCTTCAAATTTCAACGAACCTTTTAATACATCGGTAATCATAGTGCGGTGTGCATGCATCGGCACGCCATTCAAACTGTTGAAAGAAGCCATGACTGATCCGACACCAGCTTCAACAGCTGCACGATAGGGTGGTAGTAATCGTTCGTATACTTCTTCCTGACTTAACGTGGTATTTCCGCCTTCTACTCCAAAATCGGTTGCACCGTCACCAATAAAATGCTTGGCTGTGGCAATGAGTGATACAGGTTGGCCGGGCAGGCCTTGATGACCACGCACGGAAGCTATCGTTAACTCCGTTATGATGTCCGTACTTTCAGAAAATGCCTCATACACACGACCCCACTTTTCGTTGTAAGGAATTGCAACGCAAGGAGAGAAAACCCAGTTGAATCCTGTAGCTCGTGCTTCAATCGCAGTAATGGCTGCTGCATCTTCAACCAGTTTGGGATTGTTTGCCGCACCCAAGCCGATGTTGTGGGGAAAAATAGTTGCCCCTGCGTACGTATTTTGACCATGCACCGCATCCACACCAAAGAACATGGGAATTCCCAATCGAGTGGACAGCGCTAACTTCTGAAGTTCAGTAAATTTTGCTTGCCACTCCGCAGCATCATTGCCGGGCGTTGGTCCTTGTGTGTGGATAATCGAGCCGATGAATTTGGTTTTTATTTCATCGATGGTAATATCATCAAAGTGTCGCACTTGTGTCATCTGACCGATTTTTTCATCCAGGGTCATTTGCGCAAGCAAGGATTCAACTTTTTGCTCCAGGGCCAGATCCGTTTTGATTTCTTTATTCATCCGTACTACCTTAAATTATCTTGTTTAATCTGAACAACGATTCGGGTTATATCTCCGGTTCTGGCAAATAATTTCTGACTAAGCGTTGTATCAAGATTTAATTTTTTAAAAGTGGAGACTTCCTTACCCGATATTATTTCCAGTGCATTTTCAGAAGCAAGTTTGTACACCACCGGAACCTGACAATAGGTAAAACACAATGACTTCTCTTCCACGGGCAATTCATTTGTCTTTCCATGTACATCGATATAATGAAAGAGTTGCTTCTCAGTCAGGAACTCAGATGTTCTCAGCAAACTGGGATCAAAACACAGTTGCCCATCTTTTACAAACACGCCCAATTCTCCAAAACGTGATAAAATATCTTCTTTTACCTGACCGGTCATTCCCGGTTGTTGAACGCCTTTGCCAAAAGGAGTGTGGGAATAGGGATCTGTTGGGAAAGCTCCATAACGTGATGGAGATTTATGAAGACCGATGCCTTCGTTGATTTCATAATAATGATTTACAAGCCTGCTGATTAGTGCTTCATTTTCGTGACGTTCGATTGCCGTCAGGCAACATTCCTGCGCGGCCAGCAACAGTTTGGATACCATGTGCCAGTAAATGGAACCCAATCCTTCATAGCCAAAAAATGTACCCGATCTTCCCGTAAATGTCTTGTGGTTAAAGACGCCTTCGAATATCTCGAATACTACTCTTTTGTCTGACTCATTGAATTCTGTGTTTATGGTAAGTCCATTTAACGCACTTCGCAGGTCATTGGCATTTTTAAAATTTCCATTGAAGTGAAAGCCACCGTTGATATCTTTCTCTATGATTTGTGTATTACCTTCAGCGATAAGAGTCTGTAGTATCGATGAGTTGGAAACAGCGTTGGGAGGTATCGTATTCTTATCAAGAAACCCTTTTAAATTCTTATTCGGATAAAGTATGTAGCTATTCTGATCTTGTCGGTAAAGTTTACTGCTTCTCAGGCTGTCTAGTAAATTCAACGCTTCAGCGGAGGATAAATAACCTGAGCTTAACACAGCAACCTGGCCCTCTAACATTTCACTCAAATAAGAAACTGAAATCTCCTGCTGATTTTCAACCGTCATCAGATTATAAGAATGATAGAGGTTGTCCTGTCTTTTGTTTGCACGAATGGTGTGCTCTGAATAAGCAACGCACAATTGAGTAAAATGAAGTAGGTCCTTTACTTGTATTGCGTTTTGCTTGCTGCTAAACGAGTGCTCATAAATATGAAGTCTGTATTGACTGGCGGCCAATCCTAAACCATCTGTTATTTTTTTGCGATCCTTATTGCTGAACGCACCTGACAGCAGGTGCTGATTGTTACCAAGTGTTTCGGACATGCTGTGAAAAAAGGTCACTAACTCTTCCGAAATGCTTACGTCCTTAATGGCTGTTCGTTGAAGAATTTCATGGAAGAAAGTTAAAAACCTTCGGAGGTAGCACAAGGTCACCAGGGATACTCCATTTCCAACCAACGCGTTGTTGGCATCATTCCATTCGGGCCGCTGTGTATTCATCCATATGCCACCCTCAGGAATGAAATTGGACATCTTGGCTAACACCGTGGCTAATATCTTTTCAATGAAGTTGACATGATATATTGAACCCTGCTTATCCTGAATCAAGGCACTGTCTGATCCCATCGCTTGCCAGCGTTCCTGTATTTTTTTATCAAGCTGGTGGTCAAAATCAATGGTGTCCTTAGGATTTTTTAATAGCTCTTCGTAACGCTTGATTTTGTAAGGCACATTGGCGTAAACAAAGTCATGCTTTTCAAAATAGCTTTCTAACCTGCCCGGGTAATGGTTCTCAATAAATTCCAGGAACTTCAACAGATAGATGATTTGATGATCGCCCCAATAGCCGATGTATGACCACGGATCATCCGGTTCAATTCTTTCCCAATCCATACCATGTTTGGTTATCCGGTAAGGATTATAGCCATCAAACGTAGAGGCATTCAGGAATTTGAAAATCATGCCGTCTATGAATCCTGGATAGGAATGCACTAATGCTTCCCAATTCTGAAAAATATCTCTCCAGTTTCCCTGGTAGTCAAGGATTTTAGAACCGTCTGATTCGTTATACGTGTTGATGGAAAACTGATTCCAGGGTCGGCTGGGATCACCATGCCTTCGGCTGAACTTTAGTGGTAAATACTCTGTGCACAATCTTCTGAAATCCGCATCATTCGATTGGGATATCAATTCCTTAATGGTGGCGAGTGAAATCTGTTGCGGAAGACTTCCACTTATTTTTTGCCAGTACTCAAAAACCTGTTTATTGGTTTTGGAGAGATAATGAGATACGTCTTTTTTTTC
>DAOOCD010000259.1:0-4867 GCA_035408225.1 Cyclobacteriaceae bacterium
CACCTGAAAGCTGCTTTGTCTCAGTGCCACCGACAAGTTGTATTCTTCACTTTGATGGTGCACCACATGGCCACCCCAGAACAAATTGATTTCATGACTCATGCGGTGGGCCCAGTAATAAGCAAAGTCGGTTAACAGAAACAGGACTAACCAATACATCCAGTTTCGTTCCAGTGTAAAGAACGCCAGGTTCGAATAAATTACCTCATAAACACCAATTGCCAATACCCGCATAAAGAGGCCGGAGAGTTGTGAGGTAATGCCACAACTTAGATTGGCAATTGCATCAGGCAACCGATATAATTTGCGATGGGAGAGGCGCTCCACCACCAGTTCAATGCCAATCAGGATGAAAAAAATGGGGATGGAAAGAACAATCGGGTTGAGGTTCAAGTTGAATTATCGATTAGTTTTGCGTCAAATTTAGTCGAATGGTATTAAAGATTTTCAAAGGAGTTTGGTTCTTTTCGCTGGTTGGCCTGCTCATTACCTTTTTCTACGTGTATGCCGGGTTGCCCGAAACCGTGACCCTGTGGGAAGATGGACCAGTATCAATTTCCCGAAATGGATTGTTCTACCTTTCTATCGTTTTGATTGCTTTGATAAATGTGATGGTGTTTATAGCGCGCAACCTGATCGGGAAACAGAATGAGGGTTTTACTTCCTGGTTCTACGGACTTATTATCTCCATCAACTTCTTCTTTATAGCATCTTTAGGACTGATAAACGTGTTCAATGGAGGCGACCGTTACGACTATAGCCGTATGGCTCCTGCTATCTATGGAAGTTTGATTCTGATTTGTGTCTGGATAATCAGTTGGCCTGTTTATATGCTTTCGCAGAAAATTTTTGCGAAATAAATGCTTCGAATGTCATCTTATTGACATCTGAAAATCAGTTAGTTATATCCCTTCACTTTATAAATTTTTGTAATTGAAAATTAAGCACAGGTAATTGTAGTGAATTTAAAAATCGCTTTATTAGAAGTGATTTGAGATCGGTTATTTTTTGAATCACTTTCAAATCAGTGTAAAGAGCCGGAATTGAAATTTCCCACTGGAGATTCTGGTCTATTTTTTAATCTTTGCGCGACTTAAAAAAAGAGTAGTTAAAGACATGGCGAAGGAAATGGAGTACAACGAAGCGAGTATCAGATCGCTCGATTGGCGTGAACACATCCGGCTGCGGCCGGGGATGTATATCGGTAAACTGGGTGATGGATCGGCCAAAGATGATGGCATCTATGTCTTGGTGAAAGAGGTGATTGACAACTCGATTGACGAACACATGATGGGCCACGGAAAGGCTATTGATGTGAAGATAACAGACCAACGAGTGGTGGTGCGCGATTATGGTCGCGGCATACCATTAGGTAAAGTGGTAGATGTTGTTTCTAAAATCAATACGGGAGCCAAGTACGACTCAGGCGCTTTTCAAAAGTCGGTGGGATTGAATGGGGTAGGTACCAAGGCAGTTAACGCACTCTCCAACTATTTCAAAGTTCAAGCCTTCCGCGAAGGAAAGACCAAGCTGGCTGAATTCAAAAAAGGAATCCTGACATCAGATCCTAAAGAAACCAAAACGACTGAAAAGAACGGAACCCTGGTTGAGTTCGAACCAGACAACACCATGTTCAAGCACTATCACTTCATTCCAGATTACCTGGATGATCTGATGTGGAACTATGCGTTTCTGAATGCCGGCCTTACTATTAATTACAACAGCAAGAAGTTCTTCTCAAAAGACGGGCTTCTTGATTTGTTAAAGCAAAAATCGGATGCCGAGGATATCCGATATCCCATTATCCATTTTAAAGGTGATGATATTGAAGTAGCGCTTACCCACGGTGGTCAGTACGGAGAGGAATATTATTCATTCGTAAACGGACAGAACACCACTCAGGGTGGAACTCACCTGGCTGCTTTCCGCGAAGGAATAGTTAGGGGTGTTCGTGATTTTTATAAAAAGGATTTTGATGCCGCGGATATCCGCGCCTCTATAGTCGCAGCCATAGCGGTTAGGGTTCAGGAGCCCGTGTTTGAATCGCAAACCAAAACAAAATTGGGTTCGATGAACATGGCTCCTGACGGCCCGAGTGTGAAGAACTTTGTGGGTGACTTTGTGGCCAAAGAGCTGGAAATTTATCTACATAAAAATCCATCGGTGGCCGATGCCATGCTCAAGCGAATTTTGCAATCGGAGCGGGAGCGCAAAGAAATTGCCGGGATTAAGAAACTGGCGAATGAACGAGCCAAAAAAGCAAACCTGCACAACAAGAAACTTCGCGACTGCCGGTTTCACTTTGATGACGAGAAAGGTGAGAAGGGAGCGGAGTCTGTGATTTTTATAACCGAGGGTGATTCAGCCAGCGGATCGATCACCAAATCTCGCGATGTGGAAACCCAGGCAGTATTCAGTTTGCGGGGTAAGCCGCTCAACTGTTATGGGCTCACCAAAAAAGTGGTCTATGAAAACGAGGAATTTAACCTGTTGCAGCATGCGTTGAATATTGAAGACGGAATGGACGGCCTGCGCTACAACAAAGTGATTGTTGCTACCGATGCCGATGTGGATGGGATGCACATTCGTTTGTTGCTGATGACGTTCTTCCTGCAGTTCTTTCCTGATCTGGTGAAAGCAGGACATGTGTACATTTTAGAGACACCGCTTTTCCGGGTTCGCAATAAGAAGGAGACAATCTACTGTTACAGTGATGAAGAGAAGCAGGCGGCCATGAATAAGTTGGGCAGCAAACCGGAAATCACACGCTTCAAGGGACTAGGTGAAATTTCACCTGAAGAATTCGGGACATTTATAGGTGAAGATATTCGCTTGCAACCGGTGCGTATCGATAAAGAGAAGCATCTGCAAAAGATTCTTGAGTTCTATATGGGTAAAAACACGCCCGACCGGCAGGAGTTTATTATTGACAACCTGCGCATCGAGCTGGACGCAGTCGAAGAAGTAGAAGAAAAAGAAGCTGAGGTTTAGGCGTCAGACCGCTCTAAGCGGTCAGACGCCTCGTAGTATAAAGAGAAAAAGAAGCTGAAGTATAATGTAATGAACTGTAAACCGCAGAGGCGCGAAGAACTTAGCGACTCAGCGTCTTTGCGGTTGTGATAAAGATTATGAGCAAGAAGAAAGCAATTAAAGACAAGTCAGTACGAAATGAAGAAGGGGAAGTTGTTCATGGATTAATTTCCCTGGACGGACTTTATGAAAACTGGTTTTTGGATTACGCCTCCTACGTAATTCTTGAGCGCGCTGTGCCGCGCATCGAGGATGGATTGAAACCAGTGCAGCGAAGAATCATGCACTCGCTGAAAGAGATGGATGATGGCCGCTTCAATAAAGTGGCGAACGTAATCGGTAATACGATGCAGTATCACCCGCATGGCGATGCAGCCATAGGCGAGGCAATTGTAAACATTGGTCAAAAAGAATTACTGCTCGACACCCAGGGTAACTGGGGCGATGTGCGCACCGGAGACAGCGCAGCGGCTCCGCGTTATATTGAAGCCCGTCTTTCCAAGTTCGCGCTCGATGTAGCCTACAATGCGCAGACTACCGAATGGCAACTGTCGTATGACGGTCGCAAGAAGGAGCCCGTAACGTTGCCAATGAAGTTTCCGTTGCTTCTGGCACAAGGGGTAGAGGGTATTGCTGTAGGCCTATCTACTAAAATCCTGCCGCACAACTTTTGCGAACTGATTAAAGCCTCCATTGATGTATTGAAGGGCAAGAATCCTAAAATCTATCCTGACTTCCTTACTGGTGGCATTGCCGATTTCTCGGAATACGATCAAGGGTATCGTGGCGGAAAGATTAAAGTGCGGGCCAAGATTGAAATCGTTGATAAGAAGACGCTCGCCATAAAAGAAATTCCGTTTGGCACCACCACCAGTTCGCTGATGGATTCTATTGTGAAGGCGAGTGAAAAGGGAAAGATTAAAGTGAAGCAGGTTGTCGACAACACAGCCAAAGACGTAGAGATTCTCATCCACCTGCAGGCCGGGCTTTCGCCTGAAATTGCCATCGATGCGTTATATGCCTTTACGGATTGTGAAGTTTCTATTTCGCCTAACGCCTGCGTGATTGTGGAAGACAAGCCGCAGTTCATGAAGGTGAACGACATCCTGAAGTACAATACCGACCAGACCGTAAAACTTCTGAAACAGGAGCTGGAGATCCGGAAGGCGGAGCTGATGGAGAAAATCCTGTTCTCTTCGTTAGAGAAAATCTTCATTGAGAAACGCATCTATCGCGACATTGAAAATTGCGAAACGTTTGAGGAAGTAATCACCACTACCGACAAAGGATTAAAACCTTATAAAAAGCAATTCTATCGCGAGATCACCCGCGATGATATTCTGCGGTTACTCGAAATCCGTATTAAGCGAATTTCAAAGTACGATTCATTCAAGGCGGATGAATTACTCAAAGACCTTGAGAATGAATTGAAGCAAACCATTCACCACCTCAAGCACCTTACGGATTACGCGATTGCCTATTACCAAAACCTGCAGGATAAGTATGGTAAGGGCAGGGAGCGCAAAACAGAAATCAGAAGCTTCCACTCAGTAATGGCGACAGAGGTAATCGCTAATAACCAGAAACTTTATGTAAACCGCGAAGATGGTTTTGTGGGTTGGGGTATGCGCAAGGACGAGTACATCTGCGAGTGTTCTGAACTGGACGATATCATTGCTATCCGCAAAGATGGGAAAGCACTGGTGAGCCGCATCGGTGAGCGCAAGTTTATGGGTAAGGATATTCTGCACGTTGGCGTGTGGAAGAAAGGGGATGAGCGTATGGTCTATAACCTGATCTACAGCGATGGCAAGAGTGGTAAATCATTTGCCAAGCG
>DAOOCD010000260.1:0-4867 GCA_035408225.1 Cyclobacteriaceae bacterium
CCCCACATGTGAAAGGGTTTGGAAAGAATGCACTCATTGGTTTCTGTTACTTGGGGTATCTCGATGTACGTACATGTTAGATTTTTCTCAGCAGGATTTTGGTGACGCACATGAAGCAACGCCTGGGCTTCAAGCGGCTCGCGATCTGAATTCTTGGCCAACAGCAGATTGCCAGCCTTGGTAATAGTTGGAAGTGCTACAAGTGTATCACACATGTCTTAAACTTTGAACTTTCTACTTTCAACTTTTATTCTTTCTGTTTAGTATTTATTAAGTATTTCATTGGCAGCGCGTTCACCGGCTCTAACGGCACCTTCAATATAACCATACCAAACGTCTGAAGTCTCTGTTCCGGCCCAATGAATGTGGCCTGTTGTTTTGGCTAATACACCCTGAAAATTTGTCCATGCCCCGGTAGGATATAAGCCTGCATAACAACCTTTACTCCACGCTTCCTCGGCCCAGCAATGATCTACATACTCAATGGGTTTGGCTGCTGTCTCCCCAAAGTATCTTGCAAAACTTTGCAGCGCAAGATTCTTTCTTGTGTCCTGATCTTTTGAAAAGAAGTCGCGTGCCCGATCGGCAATGCAGAAGGCAAGTAATACACCATACTTACTATCGGCAGGTGAGGAGTCGAACAGTGTTTGAAACGGCCCATGCTCATCAGCCACCACCTGGCCGCTATATCCCTTATCTCTCCAAAAAGGTTTCTCATACACGCCCAGCACTTTGCCCACAATGCCCATCGACATTTTGTCAATCAATTGTGTTTTATGCAACGGCAAAGCAGGAGTGAACTCTATGTTTGAAATCAATACGGGTGGGATGGCCACAATGATATTTCGTGCCGGGTACGCATAGTCACTGCCTTCTACGGCTACTCCTTCATCAGTTTGCGTTATGCGCATCACCGGACTATTCAACCGGATGGAAGCAGAAAACGATTCTGCTATCCGCTCGGCCAGCGTTTGCATGCCCCCTGCAAGGCGATGTTGTTGTGCCCCGTCTTTAATGCTTAATAAATTATTCAGGTTTGTGCCGGACTTTATATAGAACAAGGCATGCAGCAGCGATACCTCATTCATCTCACACGCATATACAGTCTCAAGCCCTGCCCGCACAACTTTATAACAAGGTGCTGTATAACTGTATTTTCTCACAAATGTCTCCAGGCTAATGCTATCCCATTCCTTTGCCTTAGGTGCAAGCCACGGTGCCTCCAACGGAATTTGTTTTGCCAGACTCTCCAGGCGTTTTAGTAACAGATCAATGTTGATCAATGAAGCCACATCCATCTTGGGAATCAGACCTGTATACGTTTTAATCGTTTTATTCAGGTCGAGAATATTCTTGCCTTCATTATAGGTTTCGTACCAGGCAACATTATGTTCTTTGGCCAGCGAATACATGTGGTCTTGCGTGGGACCAATCCACTGACCTCCGAGGTCTACATATTTTCCATCGGTAAAATAACGGGTGTGGGTCCGGCCACCCAGTCGCTCGCGGGCTTCAAGCAACATAAATTTTTTACCTGCTTTGTGTAGCAGGCGGGCGGCTGCGATACCCGAGAATCCGCCACCTACAATAATCGTATCGAGTTGCTCTGACATAAACATTTGTTCGTTAAATATACCGATGTCTTGTTAGATTTAGCTCAGACAGGCGTTGGGAAGTTAATGGGTAATTCATTTAATTGAAACCGTATACTCATAGTAAACCTCCTGAAAGACTAATTTGTAATCATGCGAAGTATAAATCTGGTGTTTCTTATCATGCTGATGACAACCACCCTGGCTGCCCAAACACCTACCAAAGAGCAACGGGCCGTTCAGCAAACTATTGAAAATATGTTTACTGCATTAAGCCATTCGGATACTTCGGCTTTAAAAATGTATGTGACCGAAGATGTTAATTTTTTTGAATACGGACAGATCTGGAACAGAGATACTATTGTTCATAAAGCCTTGCTAGGGAAAACAATTCCCGATTTCAAGCGTATCAACAGCTTTGAATATGTAAGCACCACCATCAACCAGAAAACAGCATGGGTCACCTATTATCTTCAATCCACCATCACAAAAGGTGGAAAAGAGGAAATCGTAAAATGGTTGGAGACGGTTATTTTGATTCGTAATGGAAACCAATGGAAAATAAATGTATTGCATTCCACCAGGCTCGGTACTAGATAGCATAACAGATTATCTTTTATTTTATACCTTGGTAATTATTAAGTAAACTTTTGTCCTTCACCAATCTTGCTTAACCTATGAGATCCGTTTTATCAGCTTTTTTCTTTCTTCTGCTACTTGCAGCCTGCAAAGAATCACCTAAAGAACCTGCACCCATAGCTCGTACGCTCACCAAGGATCAACTCAAAGATAAAATCATGGGTGGCTGGGCCGGACAAACCATCGGAGTAACTTTTGGTGGGCCCTATGAATTCAGGTTTCAGGGTGCATTTATTGCCGACTATCAACCGCTATTGTGGTACGATGGCTATCTGAAGAAAACAATGGAGACCAATGCCGGCTTGTATGATGATTTATATATGGACCTCACATTTGTAGATGTGTTTGAAAAATACGGACTTGATGCCCCGGTAGATTCTTTTGCGAATGCCTATGCCCATGCAGGCTATGCCTTGTGGCACGCAAACCAGGCCGGACGCTATAATATTTTACATGGTATCAAAGTACCGGCCTCAGGCCATTGGCTTAATAACCCCCATGCGGATTGTATTGACTACCAGATTGAAGCCGATTTTTCGGGATTGATGAGTCCGGGAATGCCCAACACAGCTTCGGAGATAAGTGATAAGATTGGTCATATCATGAACTATGGCGATGGTTGGTATGGTGGTGTGTATGTAGGCGCTTTATATGCATTGGCGTTTACATCCAGTGATATTCCATTTATTGTAACCGAGGCATTAAAGACCATCCCGCAACAGAGCGAGTTTTATCAGTGTATTAATGATGTGATTGGCTGGCATAAGCAATATCCTTCCGACTGGAAACAAACCTGGCTGGAGGTGGAAAAGAAATGGGCCAGTGATATCGGTTGCCCCGAAGGAGTATTTCTTCCCTATAACATTGATGCGAAAGTGAATGCTGCGTATGTAGTGATGGGTTTATTGTATGGCGAAGGTGATTTCACAAAGACACTGGAGATTTCTACACGCACCGGACAAGATGCTGATTGCAATCCGTCTTCTGCAGGTGGAATTCTGGGTGCGATTGTGGGTTATAAAAATATTCCTGCCTATTGGAAACTGGGCTTGAAAGAAGCTGAGGACATCGACTTTAAATACACGACTATTTCATTGAACGATGTATATGAGATCGGGTTCAAACATGCTTTGCAGAATATAGAAAAGAATGGGGGCAAGATAGAAGGGGAGCAGGTCACGCTTCCTGTGCAAGCACCCGTGGCAGTGAAGTTTGAAAAGAGTTTTGAAGGCTTGTACCCGGTGGCGAAGATTCCGGTAACCTGGTCGGAAGCCAAAGATGAAATCAGTTTTGAATTTGAGGGAACTGGTTTTGTAATTAAAGGAGACGTTTCTCCCTGGGCCAATACCAGCGACTATGTTTTTCATACCGAGTTGTACGTGGATAATGAACTTGTAGAGAAACCCGAACTACCCGTTAACTTTACCACCAGGCGCTATGAGTTATGCTGGAATTACCAGATTCCCAAAGGAAATCATACGGTGATGTTGAAGATTTTAAATCCATCAAACGAACATTATTTTCGGTCGTGGGATGCTCTTATTTACTCTGATCAACCTGTGGATGGAATGAAGTTGAATCTGGAGAAGGCAAAGGGTATTTAATTAGAAATTTTAGTAAGAGAGGATGTATAGAATAAAGATTTTGATTTTCCTGTGGATGATTTTTATTTCAGGTTGCAGAAAGAATGAGAGTGCTGTCGCATTAACAGTTCAATCGGATACGACAGCTCACGACCGGATCATTGGTGGACTGATGGTAAAAGGCAAAGTGATTGACAATCAAACCCGGTGTTCGCACTACCATACAGATCTGGATATCATCGCCATAAAATTCAAGTGTTGCGATACGTATTATCCGTGTTATTCCTGTCATAAGGAGTCAGCCGATCATAAGGCTATTACATGGCCAGAAAATGAATGGGATCATAAAGCAATTCTCTGTGGAGTTTGTGGCCATGAACTAACCGTGAAGGAGTACATGGCTAGCAATAATACCTGCCCGTTATGTCAATCGTCCTTTAATCCAAATTGCAAAAAGCATTACGATTTGTATTTCTCAATGAATTAGTAGGAGTTAATTTAATTCTATTCTTGCATGCATTTTGCTGGGTCCGCTTTGTTGGCGGGTGTTTGCAACGCGTGCCTTACTTCGCCAATAAATTTCGCACGCGTTGCAAACGCGCGCCAATTAAGGGTTTTCTACCTGAAGTTCTTAAGATCCGATGGTACCAGTCTTGACTTTTCCGGCTCGTTTGTATTTGGCGATAATCACTCCGGTTGGTGTAGCCAGGCTTTCCGTTAATGTAAATGCTGCCGGCATTGTACCATTGCCAAACAACTTTTTTCCCGTCCCAAGCGTCAACGGATGAATCAGGAGCCAGAGTTCGTCTACCAAATCGTTCGTTAGGAGCAGTTGAATAAGCTCACCACTGCCGTTAACGTGAATGGCAGGACCTTCTGAATTTTTGAGCTTTTCAATATCACTCAGGCTTTTGAGGAAAATGGTGTTTTTCCAATCTGATTTAGTCATGGTATTAGACATAACGTACTTTGTCATGTCATTGACGCCTGGCCAAATGTCTTCGTGATCGGGCCAGAACGAGGCAAAAATCTCAAATGTTTTTCTACCCAAAA